>SFTR01000018.1 GCA_004560915.1 bacterium
ATTTTATCAGTCACATTATAATCTATTGGTTTTCCATTAAAAGTTATTTCTCCTTCATCTTTATCTAAAAGTCCCATAATCATTCTAAATGTTGTTGTTTTACCTGCGCCATTTACTCCTAAAAGACCAAATATTTCTCCATCTTTTACTTCAAATGAAAGATCATTTACTGCTCTAAAGTCATCATAGTATTTTGTTACATGTTCAACTTTTAACATATAATCACTTCCATTCCTGTTTCTATACCAAGTTTTTCTGCTTCATCTTTATTCATATGCATCTCAAGTACACAACTTTCATCTGATTTGATATGAACATCATCTAAAGTAACACCATTTTCTACTTTAACGGATACTACTTCATCATTATGTCTTTTGAATGTTTCTAAGTCACTTGCACTCATATGAATGTGTCTATCTGCGATAATTGTTGATTCTACTGCTTCATGTTCTCCTTTAGGTCCAACTATAGTTATTGTTTCACTACCTATTAAGTCTCCGCTTTTTCTAACTGGTGAGTCTAAGTTAAAATATTCGTTATCTCTTTCAAGAAGTTCTACTTGAGTATACTTTCTACATGGGCCTATAATACGTACATGTTCTAATACTTTTTTACCTTTTTTAAGAGTTACTGTTTCTTCACATGCATATTGACCTTTTTGAGTTAAATATCTTTTAGGAGTTAATTCATAACCTTTACCAAATAATGTTTCCAATACTTCTTTAGTCAAATGAACATGATGATTTGATACACCTATTTTTATATTCATACTAACCTCCATGTTAATTATACAATATTTTATATAATAATTAATCACAAACTTACTAATTTTGTCATTTAATACTTATAAAGGAGATGATAATGTGAATGGCAGTTATTATCAAAGTCCAGTATTTATAAATGATATAGAACGTGAAAATAATGAATATTATGAAAAGAAACCATCTAATGATTATATCATAACTAGTGAACAAAGTTATATTGAAAATATTCTTAGAAATAATATAGGTAAATATGTAAGAGTTCATGCATCTTTTTCAGATTCAGTTGAATGGAGAGATAGAGTTTTTACTGGAATTATAGAACATGCTGGTCGTGATAATTTAGTTATTAATGATAAAGAAAACGGTAAAAACTATTTAATACTTATGATATATTTAGATTTTGTTGAGTTTGATGAAGAAATAACTTATGCTAAATAACTTTAAAAAATATTCAATATTTGATATAATGTTATATAGGATGTGATTACATGAAAACTCTAAATATAATTGCTTTAGTATTAGTTATTTTAATAGTATTATTTATACTTTCAAATATTCTTTTAAAATTCTTTAAAGAAAGAATAGATAATTTATATAAGATGCTTAATAATGCTGAAAATGATTTATTAGAAAAGATGAAGAATAAAAAAGAATTATTAATTAAGATGATTAATTATGTCACTAAGAAGTTAAAGATTGAAAGTAACACTTTTGATGAAGTAAAGAATATAGAAGTTAATGATTTAGTTAATTTTAAGGATGAAAGTGTTTTTGATAAATGTTATAGTGAAATATTAGAGATTCGTGAAGATAATAAGAAAACTAAAGAGACTAAAGACGTTAAAGAGTTTAATCAAAATATTGATGAATATGAAGATAATGAATTACATATAATATCTCTTAGAACTTTTTATAATAAATATACTTTAGAATATAATAATTTGATCAAAAAAATACCTTTTAATCTAGTAGCTAAATTAAAAGGTTATAAGATTAAAACTTTACTTGAAGGAAGAGAAATAGATGATAGTTTTAATAATGATTTGGAAGTGTGAAATTCACTTCTTTTATATTGTTCTTTTTTAAGAAATTATTTGCTTTTGAGAATGGTTTACTTCCGAAGAATCCATTTCTTGCTGAGAATGGACTTGGATGTGTACTTTCTATTATTAGGTGTTTAGGATTTGTAATAAACACTTTTTTACTTCTTGCGAAGTTTCCCCATAGTATGAATACTACTGGTTCTTCTTTAAGATTTATTAGTTTGATTATATGGTCTGTTAAAAGTTGCCAACCTAGATCTTTATGTGACGCAGGTGAATCTTTTCTAACAGTTAATACACTATTTAATAGTAGTACTCCTTCTTTAGTCCATGGAGTTAGGTCTCCACTTGGTCCATTTTTAATTCCTAAGTCATCATATAATTCTTTATATATATTTTGAAGACTTGGTGGTAGTTTTATACCCTCTTGTACACTAAATGAAAGCCCATGAGCTTCACCTTCTCCATGATATGGATCTTGTCCTAAAATAACTATTTTAACTTTACTATAGGGTGTACTTTTTAATGCATTAAATATATTTTCATATGCTGGATAACAAGTATAATTCTTATATTCTTCTTTTACTTTATCCATAAATTTATGAAATCCAGGACTTTCCCATACACTTTTTAATACTATATCCCAATCATTACCTATCATAACTACTCCTAAAAATTGCTTATATATGTCCATATATTCCATAAGTATATACCTTGATCACCAAGAATACCAGCTATACCTCCAGAATATGAGTCTATTCCTAAACGTACTAAAAACATAAGGCCAATAATTATACACATAAATAACCATTTAAACTTTAATTTATTCTTTTTGCTTATTGTTACAAGTATAGTTAGTAAAGTAAAGAATGAAACATATATTATATTTATTTGTGATAAACTAACCTCTCCTTGAAATCCATCTATTATACCTGATTCTACATCATTATATGAATACATTAACAAATTAGATGGAAAACCCTTAGTAACTATCATTGCTATTGTTAGAATTGCTACTATAATATAAAATATCCAATACTTCTTCATTTTTACTCTCCTGTTAAAACTATTTAATTGTAAATTCTCCTGCTACATAGAATAATTCTAATGTTGATGGAACTGTTATTTCTTTAATAACTCTATATTCACCTTTTGGTAATTTTAAATAACTCTTTTCCCAGTCTATAGTTATTTGATCTGTTGATTTAGCATCTACTTCATATATTTCATCTACAAACTCATTGATTACATTTAATTCATACCATACGTTATCTCTTTTAACTTCAATTTTGTAAGCTGCATCATAGTTTATAGCTTCTTTTCTATTATTTTCAAGTACAAATGTAGCTCCTTTCTTTGTTAAAGTATTTTCTTTTACTTTTAGTAGTATCTCATCAGTTTCAATTCTAACAGTTGATTCTGCACCTATAAGTTTGTCGATTTTATTTGTACAACCAGTTAATCCTAGTAGTAGTGTCAAACTAATTAATGAAGCTAAAATTATTTTTTTCATATCTTCTCCTTTTCTATTAATTTAATTATACTATAACTATTGATTATTATCATTATGAAAATTAAATTATCTACTAAATTCCATAGAAATTTACTTTTAAAGATTATTCCACTTACTGCGAAAATTATAAATATTAATTTAAATATAATTAGTATTTTCTTATTATTAGTTAAATACTCTATATTGTTCTTTCCTATGTAGTATCCACTAAGTATAGTTGTAAACCCAAATAGTATATAAAGTGTTAATAAAAAGTAAAGTCCATATTTACCTAGTATTTGTGTATATATTCCAGAAAGTAATAAATTATAGTTATCTATTATATCATTTGTACTCATATATATTAATAGTAGCAGTGTCACTATAATAGTTATAAATATTCCTATAAAGTATACACTAAGTATTTGATAACTTATTGATGTTTTTATATCGTTTTTATCACTTGCACTTCCTGTACTAGTTGTGCCTATTAATAATTCATTCATAAATATACTTCTTTTTATACCAATAACTAATCCTGTTAATATTGATTTTATATTTGTTATGTCTCTTAAGAATAAGTCAATGTTTATTAAATGAAAATTCTTTATTATTCCGTAGATACTTACTACTAGAAATAGTATGCACATTAGAGGTACTACTTTATTAAGTGATGATAATACTTCATCTATCGATAAACTAAATGTTATTATTAGTGCAAAAATAGAAACTAAAACAATTATTATTTTCTTTATATTAAGTAGCTCTAGTAAGTAACCTATTGAATTCATTTGAATCATTTGAAATAGAAATGAATAAACAACTATTAAAAGTATTAGTGAAATGATAGAGAGTACCTTTTTATTAAGACCATATTTAAGTATAAAGTATGGTCCACCTACATAGTTATTTTTATATTCTTTTTTGTATTTGTTTCCTAAGTAACTTTCTGTATAAATAATAGAAGTAGAAAGTAATGAAAAAAGTATCATCCATATAACTGATGAAAAACCACCTATAATTATTGAAGACGTTGTACCTATTAGAGAACCTACTCCTATCTTAGTACCTAGTGTTAGAAATAGAGATGTTTTATCTTTAGAGATAAGTTCTTTTAAATTTATTTTATAATTTTTTAGTCTTAGTTTTATACTTAGTAAAATAGAAATGCTAAATAAAAATATAATTAGTAAAGTCCACATACTAATTATATTTACGTATATAAAAAGTTATCACTATTTATGATAACTTTCGTTGTTTAATATTTTAAAACTTCTATATATTTGTTCTAGTAATATACCTCTAAATAGTCCGTGAGGAAATGTTAATTTTGAAAATGATAATCTTAGATTACATTTGTTCTTAACAAACTCATTTATACCATCACTTCCACCTATTATGAATGTTATAGTTCCGTGTCCACTCGTGAAGGCATTATCTATTATGTTTGATAGTTCTACTGAAGTATATTCTTTTCCATTTATATCCATACATATATTAAAGTCTTTATCATTTAGATGGTTTAATATTTCATTTGACTCATTATCTATGTTGGTGTCTTTTAGTTCTATAATCTCTATTTTATGATATTTAGTTATTCTTGTTTTATAATCTTGTATTAAATCATTTAAATAACTCTCTTTTATTTTACCTACGCATAGTATTTTTATCATTACTTATATATTAACATTGGATTCATATATTGACCATTCTTTTTAATAGCTAAGTGAAGGTGTTTACCAGTTGATTTACCAGTTGAACCCATTATACCTATTAATTGCCCTTTATCCACTTTTGCTCCTTTGTCTACTATTCTTGACTTTAAGTGCATGTATATAGATGTATAACCATTACCATGGTCTATATCTATATGATTACCCATTGATCCACTGTATCCTGCTGCTACTACTGTACCACTTTGTATTGCAAATATATTATCTGATTTAGTACCAACTATATCTACTCCTCTATGCATTGCTCCTGCTTCACCAGTTACTGGATCTCTTCGGTATCCATACATAGATGAGAATCTAAATGGTTGTGTTGTTGGCCATGCCCAGTATGTTGTATTTCCATAGTAAGACACGTTTTTAGCACCTATTACTACTATTTCGTCTACTGCTTGATTTATTATTTCTTCTGAAACCATTTCTGATTTCATAATAATTCCATTACGTTCTTGAGTGGCGAATACAACTTTACTAAGTCCATTTACTCCTTTTTGTTTAACATATTTTGTTGATGCATCTAATGATTTATCAAGTACTACTTTAGTATCATATTTTATAGTTTGAGTTTCTGTTTCGAATGAGTCAACCATTATTTTAGCTACTGGATTGATGGTAGCTACAATTACTTCTTGTCCTACTGCAAGTAAAGCATTTTCACCTGCTATATCAGGGTTTGCTATTAAGAAATCTTGTACTCCAAGTTTATTTTTTTCAGCTATTGTTTCTATAGTATCACTTGCTTTTACAATGTATTTATGTGTTAAATTAGTTGTACCAAATAAGAAGTACATACTTAAGTCATCAGCATTTGTCATTATTTCATTTTCTGTTGATATAAGTGTTTTCTTTATAGTAACATCATCTCCAAAGTATACATCTGTTACTTCAGTACCTTCTTCATCAGCTTCTTTAGTTTTACCATCTAAATATGCTTGATAGTCTTTTTTATCTAAGAATGCTGTTACTGTGTTTTCTACTGCTTTATCTAAATCCTCTTTATTTAAGCAATAAAATTTTTTATTAGTATTATCATCTAAAGTTACTGTTACTTCATATCCTTCTATTGTAAATGGATCTAAGTCTTTTATTTCTTCATATACTTCTTCTGCTGTCATTAAGTTAGTTTTATATGTTTTAATACTTTGTACTTCTAATCCTGATGGTGGATATACTTTATTAACTTTATATTTTTCTTTTAATTCAGTTTGTTCTTGGTCTATTAAGTTATATAGTTCATCTTTTGAACTTATAAGACCTATTCTTTCTCCACCTAAAGATACTTGATAATAATTATTAACTGTTCTTTCTACTGGTTTAAATGTTAAACACATATAAAGAACTAATGATATTGCAAATACTCCAAATAGTATATTTGCAGTTGTTAACTCTTTTTTATTCATTTCCATCTTCCTTATTTGAATAATTATCAAATTTACCTGTATTCATTTTAAATAGTAAGTTTACTGTTCCGGTTGAACCTGCTCTATGTTTTGCAACTAGTAGTTCTATTTTTCTGTTTACATTTCCATCGTATTTTCCATATTCATCACTATGAAGGAAAAGTACTATGTCGGCATCTTGTTCTATAGAACCAGACTCTCTTAAATCTGATAATTTAGGTTTATTGTCACCGCCTTTTCTTTGCTCAACGCTTCTTGATAGTTGGGCTAATGCTATTACTGGAATATCTAATTCCATCGCTAATTTTTTAATATCACGGCTTATTTCACTTACTTCTTGAACTCTTTGTCCAGCATATTTGCTTGAACTTGAAAGTAATTGTAAGTAATCTATTATTATTAAGTCTAAACCATCATCTGAATTCTTAAGTTTTCTACATTTTCTTCTTATTTCACTTACTGTTAGACCACCTGAATCATCTACATAGAATTTAGTGTCAGATAGTTCACTCATAGCTTCATTCCATTTTTTCCAGTCAGTGTTTTTTAGTTTACCAGTTTTTAGAACATCTCCATCAATTCTACCAACACATCCAAACATTCTTTTTGCAATTTCATCAGCACCCATTTCTAGTGAGAATAATGCTACACTTTTTTTATCGTGTATCGCTGCATTAAGTCCTACATTTAATGAGAAAGCACTTTTACCGCAACCTGGACGACCTGCTATAATTATAACTTGTTTCTTTTGAAGACCTCTTGTCATCGCATCAAAGTCATAATATCCAGTTCTAAGACCAGTATATTCTTCCCCAGAGTCAGCTAGAGCTTCTAAGTTCTTTTGTACTTCAGGAAGTACATCTTGTATCTTTTGAATATCACGTCCTAGTTTATCATTGTAAACACTAAGAATATTTCTTTCAGCATTTTCTACTATATCTACGACTGAATCTTTTTCTTCGTAGCATTCTTCTTGTATTTTAGTACTCTTTTCTATTAAATTACGAAGTATACTTTTTTCAAATATAATCTTTATATAGTATCCTAAGTTTGCTGTTGATGGTACTGAATCTATAATCTTAGTAATGTACTCTACTCCACCAACTTTAGATAATGATTTTGTTTTGTCTAACTCATTACATACTGTTTGAACATCTACTGGTATATTATTTATATGAAGATTTTTCATAGTTTTGAATATTATTCTATTTTCTTCATAATAAAACATCTCTTCAGTTACTTCATCAAGTATTCTATCTAATGCTGATTTTTCTAAGAATCCACAACCAAGAACTGATATCTCTGCATCTTTATTTTGAGGTTCTTGTCTTGCCATAAAAACTCCTACTTAACTAAAACTACATTCACTGTAAAACTAACTTGTTTATGTAAATTAATAGTTACTATGTGAGTTCCTAGTGAATTTATTTCTCCATCTATAATTATTTTTTTCTTATCTATATTGTATCCCATCTTAGATAATTCTTCACTAATTTGTTTAGTTGTTATAGTACCAAATACTTTATCATTAGTACCTGTTTTAACCTTGAATTCAATCTTTTTATCTTTAAGTTTACTTTTAATATCATTGCATTCTTTGATTAATTCTTGTTCTTTTTCATTTCTTTCATCTATTTCACCTTGAAGAACATTCATACTTTTTGATGTGTATGGTACTGCTAACTTTTTAGAAATTAAGAATTTAGCATATCCATCTTTAACTTCTTTGATTTCATCTTTCTTTGCTTGTTTTTTAACATCTTCAATAAATATAACTTTCATAAGTCACCTCCATACAAATTAATGTATAAATATTATATCATACCTAATACTAAAAAAAAAGTTGTAAAAACTCTTAAAATAGTATATACTTATTTTAGTATAATAATGGAGGTAAACATATGATAGTTACGTTAGATATGGCTAAAGAATTAGAATCACAAATTAAACTTATACTTATGAATTTATATGGTAAAATGCTTCCAACTGATAAAGTGACTTTATTAAATAGTACTGAATTTATAGATGAAGAAATTATTAAGGGAGACTCACATACAGTAGTAAATAATATTATTAGAAAGATTACTGGTAGTGTTATAGATGTTACTTGTACTAAAGAATTAAGAATATCAGAAGATAATTATAAAGAAGTACTTTATGGTGGATTTCTTAATGATGGTTTGATTGAATATTATTCACAAAAAATAGCTGAAAAGTTAAGAGTTAATTTAGATGAAAAACCTGAATTTAAAGAGAATCTTGAAGCAGTAAAAGCGTTATATGAAAAACTTGGTGAAGGTTTAGATGAAAAAGTATTTACTGAGAATGCTATCAAATTACTTGATGATGCTAAATTAGAAGAATTAGTTACTAAGTGTGATAATGCTGCAGTCGAAGAGTATTTAAAGAGTTTAGAATCAGCTAATAAAGTTTTAGAACCAGAACAAAACATACCTCAAAATGGTAATGCTGGTAAGATTGATGAAGAAGGAAGAGTTCAAATAGTATACTTAGATGGTAAACAATATATTAAGTATGTTGATAGTAATGATCAAACACACCTAGTTGAAAGTGGAGATCCAGATCGCGTTTCTGAAGTATATAAAACTACTATGTTAGGACTTAAACCTGGAGATAAATTTGATCCTGAAGCTTTCTTTGAAGAACTAACATCATATGTTCCTGAAACTGATTTAAATGTTAAGGAAGATATTAAGACTAGTAGCTTAAATAGTGAAGAAGTTAATATGTTAAATTATGTTCATGGTAAAGAACAATTTAGATTAGATAGTCAAGATGATGTTATAACTCATAGTAGTGATCAAAAACTTCATGTTATTGAGGAAACTAATGATATAGTTATTACTAATGATGACGATGGACGTGTAGAATCAACTATTGTTAGTGATGATCCAGAAGCCCAAGTACAAGAAGATGGAAAACAAGATAAACCTCAAGAAGAAAAAATTGATGATGAAAAGATATTAACTCCTGAAGAATATGAAAAACTATGTATGAAGTTTGCTAATAATGAAGAGTTAACTATAGATGAATTAAGAGCTCTTAGAAGAAGCACTCCTGAAGAAATGAAGAAATCTGAACAAGGACAAGAATTTCAAGAAGAACTTCAAGAAGAAGAAACTAAAATAATTGAAGAGCAAAAAGGTCCTACATTAAAATATCCTGGATATAAATATGGAAGTGCTGCATTTACCAATAAATATTTTCTAATTTATATAGTTTTACTTACTATATGTATTGGATTTATAGTTGGAGCATTATTATTTAAGACTTTCGGAATGAAATAAATCAGATGAATATATCTGATTTTTTTGTTATAATTGTATTTATATTGGAGGATTAAATATGGAATATTCTAAAGATTGTCCTTTTTGTATGAATACAAGATTCAAGAATAATAAACTTGTAAATCTGCCAAGTGAAGAATGTATCTTATTTGAGAATAATAATATTTATGTACAAGTAGATATATCTCCTTTATGTAGAGGACATATACTTATAATAACTAAAGAACATTATTTAAATTTTTATGAAACTAGTGATGAAATTAAAAATGATACTAGAAAAGTAATGAACTCTATTAAAAAATTATATAAAGAATTATATAATTCTGATACTTTGTTCTTTGAACATGGTTCTGCTAAAAGTGGGTATGCTGGTGCTAGTATAGATCATGCTCATTTACACTGTGTGCCATTTATTCACACTATAAATAATGATTTAGATAAACTTTTAGGTGAGTCTTCCAAGTGTGACATTTTGACACATTCTACATTTAAAAATGAGTTTTCATATATATACACTGAAAACTCAAATAATAAAACTATTTATAAAGTTGAAAAGTTACCAAGTCAATTCTTAAGAAAATTAATGTCTGAAAAAGTTAATGATGGTAAATATTTATGGCAAGAAAAATGTATTACCAGTGATAGTATTAATTCTTTAAATCAAACTATTGATGACTTAAAGAATAGAATTAGTATTTAGTATTTACCTACTACTTGTAAACTTTTAGTATAGACATTACATACTTCTTTTAGAGAAGAAATAATTTCTTTTTCTTGTTCAATAGGTTCTGCATGCATAGAATTATCATTAACAAATGGAGCTACTTCCCCTTTTCCATTTGTTTTTATTATGCTTCCAACTACTACATCTTTAATATTATATTTTTTTATTACTTCTTTATACAAATCTATATCTTTGATTGTTATATTATAAAGAACTGGTTTTATATAAAGTATAGTTGGAATATTTAGTTCTTTTGTTATTAGAAAACTTTTAAATCTTTCTTCTGGTGGTGTTGTGTTATTTTCTAATACATCACTATAACTTATAGTAGCAGAAGATATAAATATTGTTAGTTGTCCATAAAATTTTATTAGTTTGCTTATATCTGTTAATTCTTTATAATCAATATATTTTTTAGTAGATAATTGTATTTTATTACCTTTTTCTAAGAAATATTTAATAAGTTTTATAGTTTCTTTTTTATTTCTTTCATCCCAACATTCTGAGTAACAGCCAAAAGAAATAAGAGTACCATCTCTACCAAATTCAAGTTCTTTATAATTTCCTAAATCTTTTAGTATTTTTTCTGCTGTAACATAATTATCTAGTTTTTTACCTTTAGAATACTTTAATGTTGGTAAATAACAATATGCACAGTTAGCGGTACATCCTAAACTAGTATTAATAAATAATCTTTCTTTTTCAGTACTAAATAAATATCCAGTATTTATCATTTTAACTCCTTATTTCTTTACACAAAACTCCCATAGTGTTTTAGGTTTTTCATATCTATCCATATGTTTTTCTTCTAAAGATATAATTTCAAAATCTTTAAATAATTCTTTAAAATCTTCTTCTATAAAGAATCTTTTATATATTTCTCCATCATAATAGAAATTCTTTTCTAATACTTTAGCATCTACTGGTATGTGATATTTATCATTAGCTGAGTTTACTCTACCTATTAAGTACCCATTATTATTTAGTACTCTATGTATTTCATTTATTATATATTTCGTTTTTTCTGTATCAAAGTAATGAAGACTTAAGTCTGCGATAATCGCATTTATTTCATTATCTTTAAATGGAAGACCCTCACTCATATCAAATATACTTGTATTTAATTCTTTATGTTCAGTATTTAAAATACTAATTACTTCATTTGAAAAGTCACAAGCAGTTACATCTTTAAAACCATTATCAAGTAAATAAAGGCTTGTATATGCTCTTCCACAACCTAGTTCTATTATTTTATCGTTTCTGTTAAGTAAATGTATATATTTGTCAAACCAGTTGTCATATGTTGATGTGTATTTTAAATGTATTCTATCCCAGTATTTATCTAAGTTATTCATTATTATCACCTATTATTATTTTATCAAATAGTTTATTAGTTATCAAATTTACTTTATAGTTAGTGTAAATAAAAAGATATAGGTTCCTATATCTAATTTTTCTTTTTAAGTCTTAACTTTGTTAGTATTTCATCTACGTATTCTTTACCAAGTGATTCGTAAAGTAAATTATTTTTATAAGCAAGTACTCCATAGACGATTGCTCCTACTACTGCACAAATTGTACAAGTTATAATAGAAGTTATTCTTGATGTGAAGAATGGTGAAATTAAATGTTCTAGAATAAATACTATTACTGACATACTTAGTAGTGGTACTATTGATTTCTTTAAAATTGTTAGTAAGTCTTTATATTTAAATTTCATATCTTTCTTTAGTCTCTTTAGTGAAATGAAAAGTGCTAGTGAACTTCCTATTATTGTAGATATAATTGCTCCATAATATGGATATATACCTACTTTATCACATAGAATCATAAGTGGTACATCAAGTATTGCATTTGTTAAGAGTCCTGCGAATGTTGTTATATATATAGTTTTAAATTTATCTAAACTTTGTAGTGAAGTGTTTACTACCATATTAATATTACCAAGCATTATTGAGAATGGTAAGAATCTTAATATGATTGCTCCATATTCACTATATCCATAGAATATATAATATACTTCTTCT
>SFTR01000019.1 GCA_004560915.1 bacterium
ACATCTTCTTTTCTTTTTAAAAGATTTACTTCATATTCGTATACTTCGTTAATTTTTCTTATTTGTTCTTCGTCTAATGCGCCAGTTGCTTCCTTTCTATATCTTGCGATAAAAGGTATAGTGTTTCCTTCACTTAATAAATTTAAAACAGCCTGTGCTTGTTCTTTTCTTATATTAAGATTTTCACATATACCATTAATAATATCTTCGTTCATAATTTATCTCCTTTTAGTACCTTTTAATTGTATCAAAAATATAGTGTTTTTTTAATATTTAAAACATTTTGTTTACATTGACTAATAGTGTAATTTATAGTAAAATTAATATGAAAATAGGTGGAGTATGAAGAATCGTTTTAGTAAAATTATATTATCAATTTTAATGTTATTTTCAATATTTTATGTTGTTAATGCTGATATAAATCCTGCATATACTGAATTTAATAAACATACTAATGAAGAGAAAAAGAAAAGCGGATTTATTCCTGAAGAGTATGTAAGTTATTATGATATTAAACCATCTAGTATTCTAAATTATAAAAGGTCATTTAGAGCCACTACAGATATTATTCCATCTAAATATAATCTTACTAATGTTAATGGGAATAGGTTAGTTACTGAAGTTAAGAATCAAGGTGAATGGGGACTTTGTTGGGCTTTTAGTACTAATAGTATGGTAGAGAGTTATCATTTAAAAAAATATAATCAATATTATAATTTTTCTGAGAATGTTCCTGGATATATTGGTAAATATTATGGAGATATGAATAATATAACTGAAGGTAATACTTTATTTAATGCTGTTAAATATTGGTTTTTAGGAAATAGCCCTATAGGTGAAAGTACATTTGGTAGTTATTTTACTACTATAAAGGATAAAGATATATCTGACTATTTAGATAGCAATAAAGTAGAAGTTGATGTCCAAGGTGTTACTTTTTTTAAAACATTAGATATGGATAATTTAAAAAGTAAATATACTGGAACGCAAATCAAAAATATAGTTGAAGATTATAATAAAACTATAAAGAGTCATATAATGAATAATGGTGCTGTTACTACTGGTGTATTTATGGATTTTTATAATTATAATACAAAATTTCTTTATAATGGTGATGAGTCTGGTAGTGGTAGTCAAGGACATGCTGTTACAATAGTAGGATGGGATGATAACTTTGGTTCTGTTACGATAAATGGAACAACTTTAAAAGGTTCTTGGATAGTAATGAATTCTTGGGGAGAAGATTATCATCCATATTTCTATGTTTCATATTATGATGCTGATGTTGTTACAAATAGTATTGGAACAACTAGTTCTAAAGTAAAAGAATGGAATAATGTTTATAATATATATACTAGAGGTTACTTCTATAGAACAAATAATTCTGTTGTCTATATTTATGATAAAGGAGACTATGAAGAACTTCTTGATAATGTTAAACTTTTATATTTTTGGCCTGAAGCATTAGATGTTAATGTTACTTTATCAGATGGAATAAATACTTATGATTTAGGTTCCAAGACTATAGATAAAGGTTTAATTACATTTCAAGGAAGTGATAAGAAATTAACTGGAAATAAGTTATATTTAACACTTAGTAGTAGTAATAGTAAGTTTTCTAGTTATTATCCTTATATGAAGGGAGGAATATTTACTAAGAATACAAAGACTACCAAAGATATGAAATTAGTTGGTACTGCTACTAATGATTTTCAAAATACAGTGGGTAATTCAACTAAATATAGTGTTGTTACTAAAAATATAAGTACTGGTACTGATTATAGTGTTAAAGTTTATGATAAAGCTAATAATGATATCACAAGTTATTTTAATGTAAATATAGATAATCCTTTAATAAATGGTATTTCTGTATTTAATCTTGTAGTTAATAAAACTATTAATTCTAAAAGTATAAAAGTAGTTGTTACGATAGATGGATTAAGTGATGAAGTAAGTTACTATATACAAGGTGATGGAACTATTAGTAATCCATATGTTATAGCAAAAGATACTGATATGAAATTATTACAAACTTATACAAGTGCATACTTTATATTAGGTAATGATATTGATATGAATGAATCTACAAGAACAACAATTGGAAGTTTTTATAATAGTGGTAAAGGATGGATTAAGAAGAACTTTAGTGGATTTTTAGATGGAAATGGACATAAAATATCAAATTTTTATTCTAAAGATGGTGGACTATTTAATTATGTAGATAATGCTACTATAAAGAATTTATGGATAGATAATGCTGTTATCAATTCTTCAAATGATTCAGGTGTTCTTGGAAGTGGTATGAGTGGTAATAGTGTTGTTACTAATGTTTATGTAACAAATAGTAAGATATCTAACGAAAGTTTCTCTGGTGGACTATTTAGTGGAGTTGAAGGAGGACTTATTAAAAATATACATTTAAGTTCTAATGAAATATATTCTCCAACTTTAAGCGGAGGAGTTACTGCGTATGCTGAAGCACTTGATGCTATATCTATTATGAATGTATTTATAGATAATACATATGTCATTACTACTAATAATGGTGTTGCAGGCAAACTTGTAGGTGAGATATTTTATGAAGGAGACATAAATACATTAAAAAGTTCTAACTTTGCTTATAATAAAGTAAATACTAAAGAAAATACTTCATATAATAATGCTAAAGTAATGATAGCAAAAACTACTGTTAATGTAACACAAGATGGTGAAACAATAAGTTACAATCCCTATAGTAAAGATATTACTTCAATAGAGAATAATATGTTAACAAATGAGGAAATAAAAAATAAAAATAACTTTAATAATTATGATTTTACTAATATATGGGGATTTAATACTAAACCATATTTAAAACTATTTAATAATGAAACTATATTTGAAGAAGATGAGATACCACTTACTATATCATTTAAAACATATAAACTTAATAATGATGTTATATATGGAATTGTTCCTAATATAACAGTACAGACTCTTATAAATGATATAATTATTAATGACAAATTAACTTATAAAATATATAATAAGAAGGGTTCATTAATTAGTGGTAGTGATAAACTTGCTACTGATAGTTATATTAAACTAAGTAATGGAAGTGGATATAAGTATTATTATATTGCTGTTTATGGAGATGTTAATGGTGATGGTAAAGCTTCGATTGCTGATGTGTATAGAATAGCTGATTATATAATTGTACCGGCAAGTAAAAAGAGTAATTATTTATCAACTAGTGCTGAACTTATAGCTGCAAATGTAAATAATGATAGTAAGATATCTATTGCAGATGTGTATAAGGTAGCTGATTATGTTATAAATCCTAAGATAGGATTTTAAGGAGCGTGTGAAAATGAAAAAAAGGGTTATGCTATTTCTAGTATTATTATTCAGTTTTGGTTTTGTGAATGCTAGTACAACGTTTAAAGTTGATTGTCCTACTAAGGGAACTGCTTTAGGAGTAATAAAGTGTACTGTTTCTATTAAACCTGATAATTATGGACTAGATGGTTTATCATTTAATTATGATATAACAGGTGGAACTTATGAGAGTTTTACTCCTAATGCTAGTAATTACTCTAAGTTATCTATTACACAATATGGTGCTATGTTAAATAGAAAAACTACTTATACTGGATCAGGTTTTGATACGGTTGGGACTTTAGCTGTAAAGATGCCTAGCAGTGGTAGTATTTCTATAGTGTTTAATAACATATCTATTATAACAAGTGATAGGGATGAACTAAGTGCTAGTAGTGTTACTAAAACTATAAAACTTGCTGATAATAATAATTATTTAAGTAGTATTAGTGTAAGTGAAGGAACATTAAGTCCAACTTTTAATAAGAATACTACATCATATACAGTTACTAATGTTAATTCAAGTTCTATAAATATAACTGCTAAGAGTGAAGTAAGTACTGCTAGTGTAAGTGGAACTGGTACTAAGACATTAAAATATGGGGCTAATAATTTTACTATAACTGTTACAGCTGAAAATGGTATTAAGAAAACATATAATATAAAAGTATATAGAAATGACAATAGAGATAAAACTAATACATTAAGTTTTCTTGGTACAGATGGATTTAATTTAAGTCCTGCATTTGATAAAAATACAACAAGTTATACATTAAAAGTTAAAAAAGATGTAACTAGTGTTAAAATAAATGCTACTTTAGAGAGTAGTAAATCATCATTTGTTAAGAATTATGGTCCTAGAACAGTAAATCTTAACTATGGTGAAAATACTATTCAAATACAAGTTAAAAGTGAAGCAGAAAGCATTAAAAAGTATACAATAAAGGTTACTCGTGAAGATAATAGAAGTAGTAATAATTTCTTAAAGAGTTTAAATGTTAGTGCTGGAGATTTTAAATTTGAAAAGAGTACACTTAGTTATTCATTCTCAGTACCAAATGAAACTACTAGTATAAAAGTAGTTGCTACTCCTGAAGATGATAAAAGTAAAGTAGAAGGTGCTAAAACATATAACTTAAAAGAAGGAAATAATAAAATAACAGTAACTGTTACTGCTGAAAATGGAAGTGTTAAAAAGTATATACTTCAAGTTACAAGAATAGCAAAAGTAATAAAAAAAGATATTAATAATAATTTAGATAAATTAGAAATAGATAATTATCAAATTAATTTTGAACCTGAAACAACTATATACAATGTAACAATTGATGATGAAACTGAATTAAAGATAAACTTTAAGACTCAAGATGAAACATCATCTGCTATAATAAATGGAAATAGTAATTTAAAAAATGGTAGTGTTATTAAGATAACAGTTACTGGTATAGATGGAAGTACTAAGGATTATATAATAAATGTATCTAAAAACGAAAAGCCAAATCCTGATGATAACACATCAAATGGTAATAATAACAATAATGATAATAAAAAAGATAATACAGATAATAAAGTAGTTAAATTAAATGAAAATAGAAAATTACAAATTATTATAGGTGTTGTTTCATTTATAGTTATAGTTATTAGTATTATATTAATAGTTATCATAAATGTAAAAAAATCAATAAAGAAGAGTGCTGCATTATGGAAATAAAAAAATTATTTGGTTTAGTACTTATACTTACTTTAATGTGTGGATGCACTAGACAGTATACATGTACTAAGGAAACAAAAACTGATGATTTTGATTATAATATTGAAATGAATTTAACATTTTCAAGTAAAAAAGTGAAGAAGGTTAATTCTACTGTAACTTATATGCTTACTGATACTGGGTATGAAAAAATAGATACTTTAGAACAAACATTACAAAGTAAAAATGATAATTATTCTTTTAATGATTATATTGAATTTGATTTTAAGGTAAATAATAAATTAATAAATGTTTATGAAACAATAGATTTAAATAAAGCAAAAGATGAGGATAGAGATACAATACTTACTTATAATGATTTATCTACAATATATTTTAATTCTAAATATAAGACTGATGAAGTAATAGAAGAATTAAAGAATAATAACTTTACTTGTGAATTAAAATAGAGTTCATGTTAGTGTGAACTCTATTTTATATAGTATCTAAAATTAAATTAGCGCATAAAAAAAGTCCTAATATAGGACGTTTTTACTTAATGGCGGAGACAGAGAGATTCGAACTCTCGCACCAGTTTCCCGATCTACACCCTTAGCAGGGGCGCCTCTTCAGCCTCTTGAGTATGTCTCCATAAGCCACATATAAATAATAACCTAATAATTTAAATAAGTCAAGAAAAAAACTTGTATTATGTGTCAAATTTTGATATTATTGAGTTATAAAGATAGAAAATATATAGAGGAAGTGATAATAGATGGATAATGATGCTATGTTTGAAACTACTGCTATTATAGATATAGATGAACAAATAAAAAAGCAAGAAGAACTATTAAATACAATAAAAATGGAACCTATTATAGAAAAAACAGTAATTGAAGAAGAACCTGTTGTTACCAAGAAAAGAAAAATGATGAGAATTACTGATTATTGTTTACTTTCATTAATAGTTGTTCTTAGTATTGTATTCATCTTAGTTATAATAAAGGTTAGATAGATTATTATAGACAATATTTGGAATGATATTGTCTTTATTGTGGAGAATTTTATATACTGATACAGATGCTATAAGTATAGATAATGCTTTTCCAGGAGATACTTATGAAAAACTGTATCAGTAAAAAATACAGGTACTACAAATGTTAACTATAGTTTAGTATGGAAAGAACTTACAAATAATAGTATTTCTAAGTTTGAGTTAAATAAAGAATAAAAAAATTTCTTTAAAAGCGAGATTTTACTTGGGATGAAAGTGTAGGAAGAGAAATATGGTAAAAAATTATATTCCTAAACAAGGCAATATTATATATTTAAATTTTAATCCTATTAGAGGTCATGAACAATCAGGTCATAGATCTGTTGTTGTTATAAGCAATAATTATTTTAATGAATATACTAAAATGATTTAGTTTGATCAATTACAACTAATAATAAATATTTTCCAACTCATTATACTTTAGAGGATACAATTAATGTTCAAAGCTCTGTTTTGTGTGAACATATTAGAAGTATAGACTATGAAGTTAGAAAAGTTAAATTTGTTGAAAAATTAGATGAAAATGATTATATTAGTGTTATTTCTTTGGTTAATGCTTGTATAGAAACAAATTTAGTCTAAATTTTAAAAAAGTGTGATTGAGGTATAATTGATTACACTTTTTTTAAATGAAAATTATTGTTTTAAGTAATAAAATAGTATATAATTTTATTTATTAAAGAGGTGGAATTATGACAAATAAAGATTTAGCTGATTTGATATTCCCTAATATAACTAAAAGTATTAAGGATTATGAAAATATGTATCCTAATAGAAGAGATAAAGTAGTTACTAGATTTGCTCCTAGTCCAACTGGATACGTTCATATTGGTGGAATATATCAAGCTATAATTGATTATTTAATTGCTAAAAATAATAATGGGGTATTTTATCTTAGAATAGAAGATACTGATCAAAAAAGAGAAGTTAAGGAAGCGGTTGAATTAATTAAAAAAGCACTAATGTACTATGGACTTGTACCAGATGAGTATGAACTTGATGGTAAAATTGTTGGTGAATATGGACCATATGTACAAAGTGAAAGAAAAGAAATATATCATGCATTTATTAAATATTTAATAGAAATAGGTCGTGCTTATCCATGTTTTTGTACTAAAGAAACATTAGATGAATTAAGAGTTATGCAAGAACATAAGAAACAAAGAACTGGATATTATGGAAAGTATGCTAAATGTAGAAATCTATCAGTAGATGAGATGATTCAAAATATTAAAGATGGTAAAGACTATGTAATTAGATTTAAATCTAATGGTGACTTTGAACGTAAGTTTAAATTTAAAGATTTAGTTAAAGGTGATTTAGAGTTATCTGAGAATGATGAAGATATTGTTATTATGAAGAGTGATAATTTACTTCCTACATATCATTTTGCTCATGTAGTAGATGATTATCTAATGGGAACAAGTCATATTATTCGTGGTGAAGAATGGTTAAGTAGTGCTCCTAAACACGTAGAATTATTTGATGCTTTTGGATTTGATAGACCAAGATACAATTATATTCATACACCATTAATTATTAAAAAAGAAGGAAACAGTATTAGAAAGATTAGTAAACGTAAAGATCCTGAAGCATCTATGAGTTATTATACTGATCTTGGATATCCTAGACTTGCTGTTATAGAGTCATTAATGACAATAATAAATTCTAATTATGAAGAATGGCATAGAGAAAATCCTAATCTTTCTTGGACTGATTTTCAATATAATCCTGAAAAGATGTCTTCAAGTGGAGCATTATATGATTTAGAAAAGCTTAATAATATTTCTAAAGATATAATATCTAAAATGACTGCTCATGATTTATATCTTGATAGTTATGAATGGTCTAAAGAACATAGTGAATCATTAAAAGCATTAATAGAAAAAAATCCTGAATACTATGAAAGTATTTTAAATATTGAAAGAGAACAAGAAAAACCTCGTAAAGATATAGTATATTATAGTATGATTGAAAATTTAATTTGGTATATGTATAATGATTTATTTGATTCTAAAGATAAAGAATATGAATGGAAGAATATAACAGATAAAGATACTATTAAAGAAATATTAAATACTTATATGGATAAATATTATGATATTAATGATGACAAAGATACATGGTTTAATAAAATTAAAACTATGTGTGATGAGTTAGGCTATGCATCAAATATTAAAGATTATAAAAAGAATCCAGAGAATTATAAAGGTAGTGTAGCTGATGTTAGTACAGTTATTAGAGTTGCTGTTACTACTAAATCTAATACACCTGATTTATATGAAATATTAAAACTTTTAGGAAAAGAAGAAATTTTAAGAAGAATTAATTTAATATAATATTGACTGCTTATGCAGTCTTTTCTTTTAAATTTAATAATAACCAAAAGTTATATCAAAATAACTAATTATTATTTGACATTATATCAAAATGATAATATTATATAGATAGTTAGGGGAGTGGTACGATGAAAGACGTTAACTTAAACTCTTTAAAAATCTTTTTGGTAGTTGCTACATCTAATAGCTTTTTAGAAGCATCTAATAAGTTATATATTTCTCAACCTGCGATAAGTAAAAGTATAAACAAATTAGAAGAAGATTTGGGTATATCTTTATTTTATAGAGCTAATAAAGGTGTTACTTTAACTAGTGACGGAGAAATCTTGCTAAAGTATGTAAAAGATTCTAGAAAACTATTATTAGCCTGTGAAAGAATGTTATCTTCAAATAACAGTTTAGATTCTGGAAGTATAGTTATTGGAGCTCAGTCTCATATAGTTCGAAATTACTTACTTGAAAAAATAAATAATTTTAGAAAAATATTTCCAAATGTAATGTTTAGAATAGTTGATTTATCTACATTAGAACTTATTGAAGGGCTTGAAAAACATGAACTTGATTTTGTAGTTGATGCTTCTCCAATAAATACACCATATAATAATTTAAGAATACAACCTATATATAAATTAGATACTTGTTTTATAAAATCTAAAGAAAATAATAAAAAATATAATAAAATTACTGATTTAGAAGATGAATGTATAGTTATGCCTATATCTAGAAGTTCTCTTAGAAAAAATTTGTTTAAGTCGCTTGAAAATGTTATTGAGATTAAACCTCAATTAGAATATGGAACTGAAGAATTAATAATTGAGTCTGTTAAAAGAAATATGGGAATTGGTTATGTTGTTAAAGGAGAAACTTTAAAAATCGATGAAAATAAATTAGATATAATTGATTTAAATATTCCGCTTCCTACTGTTGAAATTAATCTTGTGTATATAGATAGTTACTTAACACCACTAGCACGTGAATTTATTAAAAAAGAATTTGATGTTAAAGAGGTTGTTACTAATGAATAATGATTTTACACTATATAAGAGTTTATATAAACTTGATAATATTAAAATAAAAAGTATAAAGAACAATACTATTAATTTCATATTATTTGATTCTGAATTAAAGTTTTATATGATATGTGATAATAGTATACCAAGTTATTCTTTTGATTTAAATCTTGGGATAATTGATTTAATAAAGAATATAGAACAAACTTATAAAATTAAGGTTTTAAATTATTTACCAGTTTGTTTTGTAAATGAAAAGTCATTAATAATGGCTTGTAAGATTTCAATTAATAATAGTAGATATTTAAAAGAGATCAATAATGATAGTTATGATAATGCTATTAAAATAATAAAAAATAAGGCTGATTATTATTCTGAAGAATATGATGATGAAAGTGTACTTATAGAAAAGTATCATCGAAGATATAAAATATATAACAAATATATTAAAAAAATATTTTTGACTGAGAAGAAGAGAAGAAAAAAAGAATTTCAATCTTTAATTCGTCGTTTATGTGGTGAATATAATTCAATAATTGATGTCTCTTGTGGTGATAATTTAGATATTTATAGAATATCTAGTAAAGAAAATATTGTTGTATGTAATGATATAAGTTTATATCAGCTTAGATGTTGCGAATCTAGAAGTAATAATGTTTTATTTACTAATGATAATATTTTAGACTTAAGTTTTAAGAATAATGTTTTTGATGTTTCTTATTGTAAAAATACACTTCATCATATGAATAACGATGAAGAAATCAAAGCTCTTTTAAATAATATGTATGATATATCTAATAAGCTTGTTATAGTAGAAATTGAGGATCCTAAAAAAGTAGGGGGTGTTTCTAAAATACTAAACAAATATTTATTTATGGATTATTTAAAAGATGCTGGTAAATATTTTTTAAGTTTTTGTAAGTTTAAGAGAACGATAGATAATAATTTTAAAGATAAATGTAATATAAGTTATTTGTCATTTAAAAATGTTTTAGGTAATTATATGATTGCTGTGGTGGAAAAGAGGTAGTTATGGGTAGTAGAATTGAAACTGAAAAAAAATATTTTTGTATTAATAATAGAGAATTACTTGAAAAAATAAAAATTCTTGATTATAAACTTGTTAGTGAAGGTAATGAAGTAGATGAATATTTCACTGATATTAATAGTGAATATATTAAAAAAAGAACTTGTCTTAGAATTAGAAAAAGTAATAATAATATGGAAATAACATTTAAGGGAAAATCTAAAGATTTTAGTAGTTCTTTTACTAAGTTAGAATCTAATTTTAAAATGGAGCCAGAAAATTATGATAATTTTATTAATTTGTTTTCTATGCTAGGTTATTATAGTTATACTATAGTTAATAAAAATAGATATACATATCAACTTAAGGATAATGAATATACTTATAGTATTATGGTTGATAATATTGAAGATTTAGGTGGATTTGTTGAATTTGAAATAGTTTGTGAAAATAAAATTGTTGATGAAGATATTTTAAGAAGTAAGCTTAATCAATTTGTGTCTTTATTCTCTAGTTTAAATTTAGAGGAAGCTAAACTTCCATATAGAGATTTTGTAGCTATTAAAAAATATAATGATATATTACCTATTAAAAATATAAAAGGTATTCATATTAATTTAGATGAATTTCTAAAAAGCTATGAGAAAGATTTTTATAGTTATTATAAATTAGTTATGAAGAAAGAATTTAATACATCACTTAAGTGGAAAGAATTTAAAGATGATATTTATAATTCTATGATAAATCCTGATATTGATCGTAAGTTTAATACATATTTTGATAATTTAAGTATTCAAGATGGAATGTTTATGGTTCTTTTTGAATTATTAAAGCAAATAAAAAATATGGGTTTAAAAATTATATTATCAACTAATACCAATGAGACATTTATTAATAGTTTAGTTTCTAAGATGTCTAAAAATACTATAGATAAAATAATTTATTTAAATAATAATAAAGCTATTTATAATGAGTTATTAAAGAATGATATAGATATTAAAGAATATTTTAATGTTTCTAAATATAATTTAAAAGAAACAAATTCATTACTTTTAATTATAATAAATAATTTTGGTATAACTAAATAATAATTTAATATAAATATATTTTTGAATAATTAATAATTATAGTTAAATAACTAAAACTTATTAGAAGTTTTAGTTATTTTTATTATGAAAATAATGTATTTTTCTTTTTAATTAATTAATCATATACTTAAATTAGAAAGGAGAAAAACATTTATGAAAAAGAAAACTATTGTTATAACTGGTGGGTCAAATGGTATTGGTAAAAGTATTTCTTTATTATATTTAAATGATAATTATAATGTATGTGTTATTGATATTGTTAATGAATTAGATAAAAATAATAATATAGATTATTACTATGGAGATGTATCAAATGAATTTCAAATGAGAAATATATTTAAAATGATTGGTAATAAATATAATAATATTGATATTCTTATAAATAATGCTGGTAAACAAGAAATATCGTCTTTTGAAAAGATGTCCATTAGTAGTTTTAAGAGTATTGTGAATAATAATCTTAATGGTATGTTTATTTGCACTAAGTTAGCTTATAAATATATGAAGAATGGTTCTAAAATACTTAATATATTATCTGTTCATCATTTTAAACCAAGAATAAATAAATATCATTATGATGTATCTAAAGCAGGAATTAATATGTTAACTAAGGAACTTGCTTTAGAACTAGCATGTAAAAATATTACTATTAATTCGTTATCTTTTGGAGCAGTTAAAACTAATATGAATAAAGAATGGTTAGATAATAGTAAAGAAGTGGATAAAGTTATTTCTAAAGTTCCATTAAAGATTTTGTTTGAAGCTGATGAGATTGCTAGATTTGCTAAAAACATTCTTGACTTATTTGCTTCCTATACCACTGGTAGTGACTTTATCAT
>SFTR01000153.1 GCA_004560915.1 bacterium
CAGAAAGTAATACAATTAGTATAACAAATACTTCAGATTCATTAAAAGTTGTAATGAGTGATGGAACAAACTCTTGGACTACTGATTTTACATATGCAAATGGAGTTGTAACTTTTGTACCATCAAATAATGAAGATAATGCACTAGTTGATAGCTTATGGGTAGCAAATTGTATTTACGCATTAGCGGAATTAAAAGGATATGATGTTGATAAATTAAGTGAATGGTTAGATGAAGACAAAGCATATACACTTGCTGTTGATGGAATTGAATTAGAAACAGAAGAATTCACAACTACAGATGAAAATGAATTTGGATCATTTAAATTAACTACTGATAAAGTATTATCATTCAAACTTGATATCAAGAATGGATTAAAAACTTTTTCTAACAAAGTAGAAGAAGATAAAAAAGATGAATTAGCTGATGAAGTTGTTGAAAATCCTAAAACAGGCGATGCTACAAGATATATAATTTTAGGTCTAGGAGTATCAATAGTAATTGGAACAGTTGCTTATTTAAAATCAAGAAAATACAGCAAATTTCCACAAGCATAGATTTTAAGACTTCACTCATGAAGTCTTTTTTAGGTTAAGTATATGGAGGTAGATATGAATAAAATTTTAGTATTAATTAAAAGTAATAACATTGTTTTTTCTACATATACAAAACCAATAGAAGAAGAAAATTTTAATAATACTAATGTTATTAACACAAAAAACTTAAAATTTTCTGAAGAATATATTATTGAAAATTTAGAATTAATAGCATCATTTTTTAATTTAGTAGTATTGAAAGTAAATGTTAATACTGCAATTATAAAAAATTTGGAAATTGCTGAAACTATTTTAGGACTATTAAAAATGATTCCTAAAATTAATAATATTATTTTTTCTGAAGATAGAGAACTTAATTATACACTTTCATCATTGTTGTTAGAAAACAGTAATTTAAATAAGATTGCTGTAGAAAAAATTGTACAATATAACGAAATTGCAGAAAATGGTGCTAATGTAGTAATGGCACTAGATAACTCTGGTAGTATGAGAAATCAAAGAAAAGTTAAAGCAATAGAAGCTGCAAAAATATTTTCTGATTCTTTACTAGGTGACAATACTAATCCGAATAATAAGATATGTGTTGTTTTAATGCCTTGTAGTGTTATTGATGATAATGCTGTTGAATATATATGTTCCTCATCTAATAGTGAGGTTAAAAACTATGTTTCTAGAAAATTAACTGCTATTGATGGTTGTATGACACCATATGTATCAGCATTAGGTGCAGCAAATTTACGTATAAGAGATTTAATTAAACAAAGACCAGGCTTTGATAGTTTTGTAATTTTCTTGTCTGATGGTAATCCAGAGGTAAATAGTAATCAACAATATTTAAATACAAAAGATAAATATACTGCTAAAGCTAATACTCTTAAGGAAGTTGCTAGTTTGTATACAATAGGATTTGAAACAAATTATGCTGCTTCTTCAATATTAAAAGGTTTAGCTACAGGTAAAAACGATAATTTTTATATAGAAGGTAATCAATATTTCTATGAAGCTGATAAATCAAACTTACAAGATACATTTAGAAGCATAGCAAGAAAAATAAATGAAAAATCCAAAATTACTTCTAAGGGTGTATTGGCAATTTCTAGAAATATAGATAAAACTAAAAATCTAATTATTGAAGTTACTGATACTAGAGGTATTAGAAAAGAATATATTAAGTCTTATGATGAGGCAATAAGTGAAAACTATATCATTAATAAAGGTAATAGATATGAAATAAATATTAAGAAATTTAAGCCTACTGATAAAATAAGTGTTACATACTTTTTAGAGAGAAATTAAAATTTCTCTTTTTTGGTGTTGTAAGAGCTTTTAAAAACTGATATACTTAAGTGGATAATAAGGGTGATAAGATGAAAAAACTTTTTAAAATGTTAGTTATAATTACTTTGTTTTTTCCTTTTATAGTGTTCGCTGCTGTTAAAGTGGATTATAATGATGCGAAGTATGGTGCTAATAATTATATAACTGATTTTAAGAATTATAAGTGGTATATAGATTTAAATACTGGTAATAAATATGTTTACAATGGTACTAATTTTAGTTCTTTAGATGGCTTTAAAACTGGTGGTCTTATTAATAAGAGTGAATATGATATATCAGTTAACAAATTTAGAACGTATTTAAAAACTGCTAGAAGTTACTGGACTATAACTAATAGTGGGGACAAAACATATGGTGTTGAAAGTGGTAAATTTTCATTACTTGAAAGAACTAGTAAATCTTCAGGAGTTAGACCAACAGAATAT
>SFTR01000020.1 GCA_004560915.1 bacterium
ACATTACACGAAAAAAATTAAAAAAACGCATATTTTCGTGTTTTTAGTCGTGGTATAATATTAATATAAATTTAGTGTTGACAAAACTTAGATAGTCAAGCATATGGTTTATATCCTTTTGGTATTGATCCTTATAGTGATGTATTAGACATGTATTCTAGAATAGAAAATTATTGTAAAGAAGATGGTAAAAAATATATCTATGCTTATGATGAAGAACCTGATCATACTATGCATATATTTGGACCTGATAACAAGACAGTTAAAGATTTAATAAGATATAGAAATATTATGACTAAAGGGCTTTGTGAAAAGTTAGAAGATACTATAATTTTTGTAGTAGCTGATCACGGACATATAAAAATAGAAAATATATTCTTAAAAGATTATCCTGATATAGTAGAATGTTTGAGATTAGGAACTTCTACTGAAGTTAGAGCAACTTCATTCTTTATAAAAGATGATAAAAAGATAGAGTTTGAAAAGTTATTTAATAAATACTTTGGTGAAGATTTTGATTTATATACTAAGAAAGATGTTCTTGATAGCTGTTTATTTGGCGATGGAGAAAAGAATGAATTAATAGATAGTGAACTTGGTGACTATATAGCAATAGCTAAAACTAATAAAGCATTAATATATGATGGTGATGAAGTGTTATATAGTCATCATGCTGGTTATACAGATGATGAAATATATGTTCCATTAATAATAATAGATAATTGTAAATAATAGGTGTTGTTTAGTGAAAAAAATATTTGAAGAAGAAAAGACAATATTAGAGGTACTTGCTGAAATATATATATTTGTTGTAATTATATTATTTCCATTAATAGTTAATAGATATGGATATTTTCGTATACTTGAATGTAAATGGTATTCATATCTTATAATATCTAGTTTATATGTAGGAGTGAATATACTTGTTATTTTATATTACCTAGTTATAAAGAAGTTTAATATATTTGGTAAAATTAAACTTAAAATAATACATTGGTTAAGTCTTATATATTTATTAATTAATATAATATCTTGTTTTACTTCTCCATTCTTTAGTAAATATAATTTATTTGTTGGTACTGGTAGAGGTGAAGGATTAATTATGACTTCGTTATATGTATTAACATTTTTGTTTGTATCACTATTTTCTAAATTTAAGAAAAGATATATTAATTACTTTGTTATATCTTCAATACTGTTAAATACAATAGCGATTCTTCAATATATAGGTTTTAATCCATTTAATTTATATCAGAATGGTATTGGTACTCATAATGTTAGTTTTATGACTACTATAGGTAATATAGATTTTATATCTGCATTATATTGTATATTACTTTCTATATCAGTTGCTTCATATATATTTCTAGATGACAATAAAAGATGGGAAAATATTATATATCTTATATCTATACTTATTGGATTCTTTATAATTGGTATTATTAATGTACAAAGTGGTAAACTTGCATTATTAGCAACTCTTGTTATAGTTTTTCCTTTCTTAATATCTAATAATAAAAGATTATCTAAATCATTAGTAGTACTTTCTGTTATATTATTTTCTTATGTTATTAATATTATTATAAATCCAGAATATCATTATGATATAGGAAGTTTAAACTTTTATTTTCAATTTAATTATATAGTTATATTATTCTTAATAGTATGTTCTTTATTAATATATTGTTCTTATAAAGTTAAAAATTTAAAGTATGATTTTACTAGTAATAAGAAAATTATAAAATATATATATTTAGGAATTATATTATGTGGTTTATGTGGTGTATTAGTTTTATACTTTTATAATTTTAGTAGTGGTTTTCTTTATGAAATACATATGTTGTTACATGGTAAATTTGATGATGAGTTTGGTACATATAGAGTGTTCTTATGGAAAAGAACTATTATGTTAATAAAAGATTATCCATTACTTGGTAGTGGACCTGATACTTTTGCAATAAGATTTATGGCTAGATTTACTGATGATATTATAAAAATAGGCCCTTTGACTATTAATGATACAGCGGCTAATGTATATTTAACTATGATAATAAATATAGGTATAGTTGGTTTAACTTCATATTTAACATTTATAATTTATCAAATTAAAGAAGGAACTCTGAGGATGAATAAATATTCTTGTATACTTTTAGTGGCAATTGTTTGTTTCTTGATTCAGGATTTCTTTAATTTATGGGTTGTTATAGTTACACCTATATTTTGGTTGCTTATGGCTATTCATTATATAAGTTTAAATGAAACTATTGTTAAAAAAAGAAAAAAATTGTAAAATATTATTAGATAATAGGAGATTTTTATGAATGGTTTTAAGAGTGATGTAGTTAAGTATATTATTTGTGGGTTATTGGTGTTTTCAATTGGATTATTTATTGGTAACTCATTAAATAGTAATTCTATAGGAAAAATACAAGGATATTTATTAGGTGCTTCAACTGAAGATGAAGATGATGATTATGATGAGAATGCTACTGATAGTAATTCCACAGATAGTAATGCAACTGATAGTAATGCAACAGATTGTAATGCTACTAGTGGAGATGTTTGTGATAATTGTTCTGATGGTGAAGATGATGATATTGTATATTTAGATAATATTAGTTTTAAAAGAGATTATGGTACTGCAGGGGATACAATATACCTTGATATAGAAACATATGGTGCTAAACTTAATGGTATTACAATAACACTAACAAATACAAAAACTAATGCAAGTTATTCAATACCTGTTAAGAATCTTGATAAAAGTCCATATATAATTCTTCCTAAATACTTGTCTACTTCAACTTATGAAATAACAGATGTTTTATTAACTGGTATAAATAGTGATGACACAACATTTAGTAGACATTATAGTAGTTCTAATGGAAATAATACATATAGTTTAGATTTTAGTAGTATTATAAAAGTAACTGCACTTGAAAATGTAACACCTATATCAATGAGTAGTATTGGTATTAAAACAAATAAAGTAGCTTTAGGAGATAGAGTAGAATTAGAACTAAAAACAAATGTTGAAATACTTTCCGGTGAATTAATATTTATTAATAGTAAGAGTGAAAAAATGTCAGTTAATTTATATGCTAGAGGAGAAAATTTTTTCTACATTCCATCAAATGTTAGAACTGGAAAATATAAATTATCTGAGGTGTATTTAGTAGCTGAGAATAGTAGTGTTAGATATACTTTAGATGGTTATAAAGGTACTAAAAAATATAACTTTAATATAGAACTTGAAGTAGTTAGTAGTAATGATGCTAAATACGTTTATAATAATGAAGACATAAATAATGAAATTATAACTAAAATATATAATAGTGAAGTAGGTTCAACAATAACAATTAATACTAATACGAATACTATTATAAAAGAAGAATTATTTGATTCAATTAAAGGTAAAAAGAAAAAACTAGTTATAAATAATAGTAATAATCAAATGATATTTGAAGGTAAGAATATTAAAAATTCTAAGACTATAGATGTTAGTATAGAAATAAATAAAGTAGAAGAGAATAGTGATATATATAAATTAGTAAAAGAAGGATATATTATTAGTTTTGCTGATAATGGTGATTTACCTGGTAATGCATTAATAAGAATTAAATCTAATGATGAATTAACTAAATTATATGGAGAAGATAAAATAAATATATATTATTTTAATAAAAATTCTAATAAGTTCTCTTTGATTAATTCTAGCATTAAGAAGACTAGTGATGGTTATTACGAATTTAATATAAATCATAATTCAGAGTATTTAATGACTAATAAGAAATTAGATGATTCTTTATTAACTGTTGTTAGTGATGATAATGTAGTAGGTTTTCAATTAAGTAAAAAGAGTCAATTATTATTAATTAGTGTTGGTGTAATAGTAGTTATAGCTATTGGAGTAGTGTTAGCTATTACAAATAAAAAGAAAAATAAAGTAGAAGAAAATACTAATAAAGATGAATTTAAAAACATAAAATAATTAAGAGCCTTATTTCTTTATGAAGTAAGGCTTTTATGATATACTTAAATTGATTGAGAGTGATATTATGGCTAGAAAACTTTTTTGTGAGATAAATCCTACATGTTATAAGATATCAATGTATAAAGAAATACTTAGAAGAGATCTTATTGATATATTTAGTAGTGTTAAGATAGCTAAAACTAAATCTAATAAAGAACTTAATAATATAGTTAAAAGTCATAGTTCTATACTTATTAGAAAGTTATATGGAGTAGATATTAAATTACAAGAAAATAAAGTTACAAATATAATGTTAGCTTGTAATAAAATAAATGGCATAGTTATACATCCTGGTGAAACATTTTCTTATTGGAAGACAGTAGGTATGCCTAAAAAGAAAGATGGATATAAAGAAGGACTTGTTTTTATATTAGATGGTTTTGGTAAAGGTATTGGTGGTGGATTATGTCAAATGGCTAATATGATACATTACTTAGTACTTAATAGTCCACTTGAAGTGACTGAGTTACATCATCATTCTGATGCAATGTTTCCTGATGAGAGAAGAAGAGTTCCTTTTGGAACAGGTACTTCAGTAGCATATAATAATTCAGATTATAGATTTAGAAATAATACTCTTCAAGATGTTCAAATATTAGTATGGTGTGAAAATGGAGAGTTATGTGGAGAACTTAGAAGTGAAAGACCATTTCCTTGTAGATATAAATTAATAGAAGAGAATCATCATTTTAAAAAAGAAAAAGATGGTAAATATTATAGAATAAGTCAAGTATATAGAATAGTTATAGATAGAAAGACTAATGAAGAATTATATAGAGAGTTAATTCTTGATAATCATTCTATGGTTATGTATGATTATAGTTTAATACCTAAAGATGAGATTTGGGATGAAGAGTATGATAATAAAAAGATTAGAAGAAATAGTAAGAATAAATCCAAATAAGATAGTTTATAAGTATGATGATAAATATATAACTTATAAAGAACTATATGATAAGTGTTCTTATTATAGTAAGTTATTAATTAAAGAGGGTAGTGGTCCAGTTATAATATATGGTTCCAAAGAATTAAATACATTTATATCTATTATTTCATGTATTATAGCTAGAAGGACTTATATACCAATTGATAAATTTATTCCTTTAGAAAGACTTAAAAATATTATTAGAATTACTAATAGTAGTTTGATAATTAGTGATGAAGATATTTCTATAGATAATGTTAAAATTAAAAGATTAGAAGATTTAGAATTATATAAAAATGATAGTGATAAAATACAAAATAATAGTGTAGCATATATTATATTTACATCTGGTAGTACAGGAGAAGCTAAAGGAGTACCAATTACGTATAATAATTTAAATAATTTTATTAAGTGGATTAGTAGTTTGTATCCATTAAATGAGTATAAAGATGTTAATGTTTTAAATCAAGCAAGTTTTAGTTTTGATTTAAGTGTAGCAGATATATATTATTCTCTATATAATAATCATACTTTAATATGTTATAGTAATTATAATGCTGTGTTTAATGTAATAAAAAGAGAATCTATTAATGTATGTGTTATGACTCCTACTTTTATTAAGATGCTACTTTTAAATGATGAGTTTAATATTTCTAATTATCCATCACTTAAATGTATTTATTTTTGTGGAGAAGTGTTAGAGAAAAGAAGTGTTTTAAAATTATTTGAGAGATTTCCTGACATTAGTATAATAAATGCTTATGGACCTACTGAAGCTACTTCTGCGGTATGTGGTATATTAATAACAAAAGATATTCTTAATGAAGATGTGTTACCTGTTGGTGATATTAGAAATAGTGCAACAGAAATAAGTATTATAAATAATGAAATAGTATTAAAAGGAGATAGTGTGTTTTCTGGATACTTAGGTAATTATAAAGGTGGTTATTATAAAGATAATGGTATTAATGCATATAAAACTGGTGATTTAGGTTATATAAAAAATAATAAAATATATTGTAAAGGTAGACTAGATAATCAAATAAAATATAAAGGATATAGAATAGAATTAAATGATATAAAAAATAATATATTAAAAATAAATGGTGTTATAGATGCTGAAGTTATAGCTAAATATACAGAAGATAACATAGTTAAAAGTATTAAAGCATTTGTAGTCTTAGATAGAAGTATAGATATTAAAGATGAACTTCGTAAATTATTACCTTCGTATATGATACCTAAAAGTATTAAAGTATTAGATAAATTACCAATAAATAATAATGGTAAAATAGATAGAAAGGCATTATATAAGTTATGATAGATGTTAAAAAATTATTGTATGAAATAATAGAAGATGATAGAATATTTGATAAAGAAATAGACTTAGTAGAAAGTGGATTATTAGATTCTTATGCTTTTATAGAATTATTTTCTAGATTAGAAGATATGGGTATAAATATACAACCAACTAGAATAGATAGAAATAAATTAAGAAGTATAGAAGGAATAGAAGAAATAATAAAAGAACATGGAGGTTTTTATGGAAAATAAAGTAGTAAGTGGTTTAAAATATTTACTTGATAACCTTAGTAATAGTTCTAATCAAGATAAATTGTTAAGATTAAGTAGATTAACTATTGATAAGTTATATGGTAAAGATAGTGTTTCTTTTAGTAGTAGTGAAATTGAAGAATATTTATTTAATAATAAAGAAGATGGTACTAGAGAAATAGATATACTCGTATGGAATTTCTTTAAAATATTAAGTGTTGATATGAAGGGTATTAACTTTGATAATGTTAATATAGCAGGTTTTCATTTATCAGATTTTAAAAATATTCATATAGATTTAAGTAAGGTACCAAATAAGGATTTATCTAAGTGTACTTTTAGAGGTGTAATGCTTAGTGGAAACTTAGAGAATTCTATAGTGAATGGTACTGATTTTAGTGGTTATGATACTGATAATGAAAAAGGATATTTAACGTTAGATGTAGATAAGGCTATAAGTATTAAAAGATCTAAATTAAGTGGTGTTAAAGTATGTGGTTCTTTTGATGGTGTAGATATAACTGGTGTTGACTTTAGTGGAACTTTAGGTGATATTAAGATAGACCCTCAAAAAGTTAAAGATAAGTGGTTTATATGTACTAAATTAGATGGTGTAACTTTAGTAGGAGAAAATGATATTCCTTCATTTAAAGATACAGTTCTTATTGAAACAAGTTTTAGAGGAATTAAAAATAAAAATTTAGTTATTAATTTAGATGAGTTACCTCGTTATACTGGTAAAGTTTGTTGTTGTGATTTAACTGGTGTGACAATTGTTGGTAAAGCAGTATCTTGTAATGATGAAAAAGATTCTATGAATGAAGATGGTACAGTGTTATTTGATACATCAGAAGATGATTTATATGGCTCATACTATTATGATAAAGATGGAAGACAAGTATATATATACTTACATAGATCAGCAGTATGGAATGAAAAAAATAAATGTTGGAATTTTATAGATAGGGATAGTGAAGAGAATTTGAAATTTACTTCTGAATTTAAAAAGCCTATTGAAAAAAGTATTCTTAGAAGAATATTTAGAAATAGAAATACTAAGTAGGTGAATTATGAAAATTATTGTTGGTTCATCAAATATGTCTAAATTAAGATCAGTTAAAAAAGCAATTGAAAGATTAAATATTAAAGATGTAGAAATTGTTTGTATACCTGTAGAATCTATGGTTAGTTCTAAACCTTTAAATGAAGAAACACTTAAAGGGGCATTAAATAGAAATAATAATTTATATCAACATTGTATTAACAATGATATAGATTTTGATATGTTAATAAGTATAGAAGGTGGTTATGAACAAGTTTTAAACAATTATTTTATAACTACGTATGCTTGTGTAACTACTAGAGATGGTGAAAGTTATGTTGGTAAATCTAATGGACTTCAAATATCAAAGAAGATGTATGAATATGTTAAGAGTGGCAAAAGTATTAACAAAGTAATTGAAGGTTTATCTGGTACTAGTCAAAATAAAAAAGATAATGGTATTAGTGGATTCTTAACAAATGGATTTTTTAGAAGAGATGAATTTGATATGGATGCTGTTATGTGTGCATTAGAAACATATCTTAATAAAGAAAATTATAATAAAATAGATGATGCAATAGGAGATAAAGTTATTATGGAAAGAGAAAGATTTTTATCATCAATATATTTAATAATTAAAAATTATAATGGTGAAATACTATTACAAAGAAGACAAGGTACTAAGTTATGGCCTGGTTTCTTAGCTCTTCCGGCTGGACATATAGATGAAGGAGAAAATGCTTATGAAGCAGCTATAAGAGAAGCTAAAGAAGAGCTAGATATAGATATAAGAATAGAAGATATAGTAGATACTTTTGTAGTTAATAGAAAGAATAAATCATTAAGTCCATATTATGATGTATATTTTGAACTATCAAGATATTCTGGTGAAATAAAAATAAATGAACCAAATAAATGCTCAGAATTAGTATGGTCAAGTATAGAAAATTTACCTGAAGATATGATTGATTTTGAAAAAGAAGCAATAAAAAAGAATAGAGAAGGTATTAAATTTAGTTGTACTTCTGTTGATAATGAAGCAAAACTAGTTAAAAAAATAAAGACGAATTAGTCTTTATTTTAAGTTTATGGCAAATTCTAATATAGAATCTTTATTATTAATAAAGTCTTCTTTAGTTTGCGTTACATAATAATCTGGTTTAAATATTATTTCTTTTAGAATAGATTTATCTAGTTTATTAAAATCATCTTTAGAAGCTATTTTTATATTTCTAGTTGGGTCAAAGTACATTTCTGAAACTATAAAGTTATAATACTTATTAAGTGTAAAACTATTTGAATTTCCATAACAATTAAGCGGTGTACTTATACCTTCTCCGATAGTTATAGAACCTAAAATAATTAAATCTATAAGAGTATATCTTCCTCCTGAAAAGATTCTATAGTCAGTTAATGTTATTAACTTCTTGTCTTTGTGTTTAGAAAGAAATTCTATAAGAGGTTTATTAAGTTTAGAGTTACCACCTAAGTTACCTCTTAAATCTATAATAATTTTATTAATACTTGTTAAATCTAGTTTATTTAGATTATCTATGGATTTATTTATTGTACTTTCTAGTTCTTGTCTTATACTTCTATGATTATAAATAAGAGTATCATTTATTATTTTATATGTACCGGTATTGCCATATAAATAATCATTAAAATTAAATGTTTCTTCGTAATGATCTTTTTTCTTAAATACTTTTGTTATTGTTTCATTATTTGTTTTTCTTATTTTAAAAGTTAATTCATTATCATTTCTAAAAGAAGGAATACTAAAAAGTAGTAATTCATTAAATAGAGATTTTTCTAGTTCATATATTTTTTTGCCTTCAGTTCCATATGTTATTACTTTATCAAGTTCATCTAATACATTATTAATATTTATATCATTTATAGAGATAAGTGTACTTCCTTTTAGATTATTTGGATAGTTTATTAAAACTTCGTTATTAATAATTCTAAAATTTATTGGTAAAATAGATTGCATATCAAATTTAGTATGTGCGTCCGTTGTACCACATAATATTTTAATTAAATAGTTCATAAAATAAGTAAATGAGTAAATATCAGTAACATTCATAGTATTTAATAATTCTTCTTTCTTTTTTGTGAAATCTTTTTTAGATATGTTGTGCCATGGATTTATGTGTATTTCTTCATACTTTTTCATAAATTCATTAAATGTATTATTATATTTATCTAATATCATAGTTTGCTCCTTATATACATTATAACATAATGATTAATTGACTATAAGTTACAAATATGATACAATATATGCGTTTTATTGGGGGATTATATGAGTAGAGTAGATGGAATAGTTAAAATCTTGATAGATGAAGGGTATAGTCCCTCACAACTTTTTGAAAATTTTGATGAAGTACTTGCCAAACATGAAAAAATAACATATAAAAGTGGTACTAAATCTCATGAATTTAGATATATTCATAGTGGATATATAAAGAATGAACCTATTTTTACTGGTACATATATTATAAAGAATGCTGAAAATCCAAGATTTTTACCTAATGATATAGATTATTACTTAGTGAGATTAGTGGATATTATAAGAATGTTATAGTAATAGATGGTAAATATAAAGATATGGTACTTGATGACTATCAAATGCTAGTACAAGCTATGTATTTGACTAAGTTTATTGCTGAAAGTAAAAGTAAGGATTTATCAAAAGTTGAGTATAATCCTTTATGTAAAACATTATATAAGTGTAGGTTTAATAATTAACAGATTGTGAAACTTTTTGTGTAAAAAATATTAAAAAAGTTTCACACGAACATATGTTATGAGTAAATAAAACTTGTTATTTTGATAGATGTGATATATAATACAACTCAAGGTGGGTTAGTTATGTTTAGTAAGAAAATACAATATGGATATAAATATGAAAGTGATTTTGGAGTGTTCTTAGTTAGAAGACTAGATGGTGAATCATTATGTTATGATATGCCAATTACATTGTTTAATACAATGATGATGGAATATGAGATTAAGACTGGAAATAGAGTACCAGAAGGTTATGAGTTTGCATGTGTACATTATGATTCAGTATGTAAAAATGCTATAGTTGATTTTAGAAGATTTAATTATACACAAACTAAAGTTGATGAAATAGTTAGACAAATTGAAGAACAATATAGAGTTCCAAATAAAAGTGAAAAACGTAAAGTATTAAGTAGAATTTTTAATAGAAAGTAAAAAACTTTCTATTTTCTTTTAAAAAATACACTTAAATGATATAATTTATGTATGGAAACAAAAGATATAGAAAAAAAGTTAAATGATTATTTAAATATTCTTAATGATATTAGTGTAAAGTTGGAAATAGATGTTAAGAATAAAAGAATAGAAGAACTAGAAAGTATTTCATCAGATACTTCTTTTTGGAATGATATGGATAATGCTAAGAATGTTCTTAGTGAACTAAAAGGTCTTAAAGAAGTATGTAATAAATATAATAATCTTTATAGTTCTATTAATACATTGTTAGAGATGTTAGAGTTAGAACTAAATGATGAAGATATAGATGGATTACTTAGTGAAGTTAGTGAAATAGAAAATTCTTTAGAAAAACTTAAATTATATGCTTTACTTAATGGTGAATTTGATTCTAATAATGCTTATGTTGAAATACATAGTGGAGCTGGGGGTACTGAAAGCAATGATTGGGCTAATATGTTACTTAGAATGTACACTAGATATTTTGATAAAAATGACTATAAATATGAAATTATAAGTAGACAAGATGGTGAAGAAGTTGGGATTAAAGGATGTACTTTACTTGTTAAAGGTTATTATGCTTTTGGATATTTAAAAGGGGAAACTGGAGTACATAGACTTGTTAGAATAAGCCCTTTTGATAGTAATAGTCGTCGTCATACATCTTTTGCATCTGTACTTGTAACTCCAGAAATAAATAAAAAATTAGAAGTAGAAATAAAAGAAAGTGACTTAAGAATAGACGTGTATCGTTCTAGTGGATGTGGGGGTCAAGGGGTAAATACTACAGACTCAGCAGTTAGAATTACACATATACCTACTGGTATAGTAACATCATCTCAAGTTGAAAGAAGCCAACTTAGAAATAAAGAAATAGCACTTGAAATGTTAAAAAATAAATTATATATTCTTAACCAAAAAGAATTTAATGATAAAATTAAAAACCTAAAGGGAGACGTGATGGATGTTAACTTTGGTAGTGCTGTTAGAAGTTATGTAATGTGTCCATATACATTAGTAAAAGATACTAGGACAAATTATGAAACATCTAACGTAGACAAAGTACTTGATGGAGATATACAAGAATTCTTAGAAGAATATCTTAAATTATAGCAATCATAGATTGCTTTTTGTTTACACTTTTTTATGTAGAATATCTTGAATATAGAAAAATAGCGGGAATTTTGCTATAATTATATTGGAGTATGTTCTAAAAAATAACTCAAAAGGAAAAAATTGTATTTTGACAATTAAACCATAAATAATATAATAATTAGTGGAGGAAAGAATGCAACTAATAGAGCTTAAAAATGTATATAAGAGATATCCTAATGGTGTTACTGCGTTATGTGATGTAAACTTAGAGATATCTAAAGGTGAATTTGTATTTGTTATAGGCGCATCAGGAAGTGGTAAAAGTACATTGATAAAACTATTATATAGACAAGAAAAACCATCTCGTGGTGAAGTTTATGTTGGTGGAGTAAATGTATCTAAACTAAGAAATGGTAAAGTTTATAAACTTAGACGTA
>SFTR01000154.1 GCA_004560915.1 bacterium
CTATCATTTACTAACTTAATATATTTATCATTTAACTTTAACATCTTTTACCACCATCTATTCTTATTACTGAGTCATTCATATAACTTGCTTCTTCACTTGATAAGAAATATACTACATTTGCAATCTCATCTGGATGAGCAAATCTACCAAGTATTATTTTTTCTTCTTCATCTTTTTTATATTCACTATCTAATTCTTTATTCATAGGTGTATCTATCCATCCAGGACATACAGTATTAACTCTAACTATACCATTATAATGATTAGCTAAATTATGACTTAAATTAATTATACCAGCCTTTGATGCATCATAATCAATACTATATTCATAATATGTGTCAATTCCGTTAGTACTACTTATATTAATGATATTTCCATGCCCTTCTTTTTCCATAATATCTCCAAAACACTTAGACATTAAGAAAGTACCAACTAAATTCACTTCTAAAGTTCTCATGAAATTATATTTAGTTTTATCTTCAAATGTAGTATCTATTGCTATACCTGCATTATTTACAAGAACATCTAATTTACCATAGTTATTTAATATCTCATTCTTTAGATTTTCTATATCATTTTCACTACTAATATCACATCTAACTATTAAAGCATTTACTCCATATTTAGATGTAACTTCTTCTTTTAATTTAATTGCATCTTCCTTATGACTTAAATATGTAATAACAACATCATAATTATTACTAGCATATTTTTTTATAATAGATGCTCCAAGTCCAATACTTGAACCTGTCACTAAAACACTCTTTCTATTCATAAATTTCCTCACTTAATGAGCATATTTTAGCACAAAATCATACTTTTTTGAAGTCTTAGCTTAATATTTAATAAGTTTCTCTTGTCAACTTCATTTTTATTTGTTATAATCTTCAGTGTATAAAAAAAGGAGGAGAAGTCCAAATGGCAAAGAAAGAAAATAGAGAAGGTATCGCACTACAATGTACTGTTTGTAAAGAAATCAACTATTTAACAAGTAAAAATAAAAAGAATACTGATGGTAAATTAGAAATTAAGAAATTCTGTTCAAGATGTAATAAGACTACTGCTCATAAAGAAAAGAAGGCGTAGTAGATTATGTTTAATGTAAATGATATTAAAAACGGAATGACTATTAAGTATGAAGGTAATATCTACCAAGTTGTTGAATTTCAACATGTAAAACCTGGTAAAGGTAGTGCTTTTGTTAAAACAAAACTTAAAAATTTAAGAGCAGGTACTACTCAAGAAATTACATTTAATGCTGGAATTAAAATGGAAAAGGCTGATGTAAGAAAGAATCAGCTTTCATATTTATATTCTACTGGTGATGCTTATGTATTTATGGATAATAATACTTATGATCAAATTGAAATACCAGCAAGTCTAGTAGAAAATGAAGCTAAATTCTTAAAAGAAGGAATGAATGTTGAATCTATGGTAATTGAAGGTGAAGTAGTAGGAATTACACTTCCTGAAAAGGTATCATATAAAGTTATCAGTGCTCCAGAAGCAGTTAAAGGTAATACAACAAGTACTGCACAAAAAGATGTTACTATTGAAACTGGTTATACTCTAAAAGCACCATTATTCATTTCAGAAGGAGAAGAAATAGTTATAACTACTCGTGATGGTAAATATTTTAGTAGAGGATAAGAACTAAAGAGATTTAGTTTTTTCTTTTGGAAAAATTAAATATTTGACAAATCGAAAAAAATAATATATACTTTACTCATTAAACAAAGACGAAATAATAGTATTTATAAAGATTATTTATAGAAAGTTAGTGGTTGATGGAAACTAATAGATCTTTAATAAAGAAGTTACATATTTTTGAGTTTAAAGGTGATGCTTTATAATCTTTAAGATAGTTTAACTATGAAATAAGGTGGTACCACGGAGAAATTCGTCCTTTAATTGGTACCTTTTTTATTGGAGGAAAGTTATGAGAAAATTTGAGAAAATAAGTTTTGAACAATTTAAAAAAGATATTAAAGATGATAAAGAACTATATGAAAGTTATTTATTACCAACAAGAAGTACTAAGAAAAGTGCCGGATATGATATTAGAAGTTTAGAAGAATATACTTTAAAACCAGGAGAATCAAAAGTATTTCCAACTGGACTTAAAGTTTCTATGAACGATGATGAAGTATTTAATCTATATATTAGAAGCAGTCTTGGATATAAATATAATGTAACTCTTACTAATGGTGTTGGTGTAATAGATAGCGATTACTATAATAATAGTGATAATGAAGGACACTTTAAATTAAAATTAACTAATCATGGAGATAAAGAACTAGAAGTTAAAATAGGAG
>SFTR01000155.1 GCA_004560915.1 bacterium
ACAAAATTGGAAGATGAATATAATAAAGGCTTGCGTTTAAAGAAATAGATATCAATTATTTTATATAAGAATTAGTTTGAAATATAACTAATTTTTATTTGATTTTAGGTGAGAAATAGTTTGACTTTATGGGCTGTTTTAAGTAAAATATTAGTATAGTTGATTATTAAAGAAGAAGTAATTATTAGGTAATATATTTAAAGAGAGAGTTAGTTGGTGGAAATACTTAATATGTAATAATTATGAGACATTCTTTATAGAAAATAATCCGGGTAACTACGATATAAGTTTAATAAAGGCTTTAACAAGTGAAATAAGGTGGCACAGCGGATATGTTTCGCCCTTAACTATTATTTCCTTGTTTTTTTATTTTAAGAAAGGATGATTTAAATGATTACTAAACCAAAAGGAACTTATGATGTTTATGGAATTGATGCGAAGAAGAGAGAATATGTTAATGAAATTATTAAAGGAATATGTCAAAAATATAATTTTGTTAATGTAGAGACTCCAGTATTTGAAGATTCAAGTTTATTTCATAGAAGTGCTGGAGAAACTAGTGATTTAGTTAGTAAAGAAACTTATGATTTTAAAGATAGAGGAGATAGAAATTTAACTTTAAGACCAGAAGGAACTGCGGGAATTGTTAGATGGTTTATTGAAAATAAGTTATATGGTAATATGACTGAACCAGTTAAAGTTTATTATAATGAGAAGATGTATCGTTATGAAAGACCACAATCAGGAAGAAATAGAGAGTTTACACAGTTTGGCGTAGAAATGATTGGATCAGATGATATTGCTAGTGATGTTGAGGTTATTTCTTTATGCTATAATATCTTCAATTTATTAGGACTTGATGCAGTTATTAAAATAAATACTTTAGGAGATAGAGAATCAAGAGAAAAATATCATGATGCTTTAACTAATTATTTAAAACCTCATATTAAAGATTTATGTGAAGATTGTCAAAGAAGATTTGAAACTAATCCTTTAAGAATACTTGATTGTAAGATTGATGGAGATAAAGATATAATTAAGAATGCTCCTAAGATAGCTGATTATTTAAATGAAGAAAGTTTAAATAGATATAATAAATTAAAAGAAGAACTTGATTTATTAGAAATAAATTATGAGGAAAACACTAATTTAGTTAGAGGACTTGATTATTATAATCATGTAGTATTTGAAATTAATGTAAACATTGATGGAATTGATACGCTAGCAATTGGTGGTGGAGGAAGATACAATAATTTAGTAGAAAGTTTGGATGGGCCAAGTGTTCCAGCAGTCGGATTTGCGATTGGTTTTGATCGATTGATGATGTGTTTAGATATGGCTCATGTAAATATTCCAGTTAATAATGATGTTGATGTATATATTATGTATGTTTCTGATACTGAAAAAGATACGGCTTTATATATTGCTCAGAATTTAAGACTAAATGGATTTACAACTGAGATGGATTATTTAGGAAAAGGATTAAAAGCACAATTTAAAGCAGCTGATAGATTTAATGCGAAATATTTGGTTATATTAAATGATAAAGATTTAGAAGATATGATGGTAAACGTTAAGGATAATGTTACTAAAGAAGAAGAAAAAGTTAATATTAATGATTTATCTGATTATTTAGATATGAAATTATAGGAGATGTTAATAATGGATATAAAAGATTTATTTAAAGAAAGTTATATTGGAAAACAAGTTACAATTTCGGGATGGGTTAGAAATCATAGAAAGAGTTCAAATTTTGCTTTTATAGTACTATCTGATGGAACAACTATTAATACTTTACAAGTTGTTTATGATACTAGTTTAAGCAATTATGAAGAAATTAATAAAGTACTTGTTGGATCTAGTTTAGAAGTTTCAGGAACTATTGTTGAATCTAGTGGAAATCAAGATTTTGAACTTAAAGCAGAAAGTATTAAAATTCTTGGCCTTGCTGATGAAACTTATCCAATTCAAGCCAAAAGACATACTAGAGAGTTTTTAAGAGAAGTAGGTCATTTAAGAGCTAGAACTAATTTATTTAATGCAGTATTTAGAGTAAGAAGTGTTGCTGCTATGGCAATTCATAAATATTTTCAAGATCGTAATTATGTATATTTTCATGCTCCAATTATAACTAGTTCTGATTGTGAAGGAGCAGGAGAAATGTTCCAAGTTACAACTCTTGATTTAAATCGTATAGCATCAAGTGGTAAATATGAACCGGAAAAAGATTTTTATGGTAAAACAACGGGATTAACTGTTAGTGGCCAATTAGAGGCTGAGACATTTGCAACTGCGTTTAAGAAAACTTATACTTTTG
>SFTR01000021.1 GCA_004560915.1 bacterium
ATGATAAACCATTCTTAACTTATTATATGACTGTAAGTGGTCACTTAAATTATAATTTCTATGGTAATAATATGGCATCAAGAAATAAAAAAGCAGTAAAGAATTTAAAATATAGTGATGCTATTAAAGCATATTATGCTACTCAAATAGAATTAGATAAAGCACTAGAAAAACTATTAAAAACATTAGATGAAAAAAATCTATTAGAAGACACACTTATAGTTTTAGGACCAGATCATTATCCATATGGACTAACAACTAAAGAGATGAACGAAGTAAGCAAAACTGATAGAGGAGATAAATTTGAAAACTATCACACAACACTTATAATGTATAATCCATCTATAGAAAGAACTGAAATAAATAAAGTAGTTTCAGGACTAGACTTATTACCAACAATATATAATTTATATGGAATAGATTATGATTCAAGACTATTAATGGGAAGAGATATATTTAGTGATTCTGAAGGACTAGCAATACTTTCAGATAGAAGCTGGATTACTAATAAAGGAACATATAACTCAGTATCTAAGAAATTTACAAGTACTACTGATGAAGAAGTATCAAAAGAATACATTGATGAAATAAACTCTATTGTATATCAAAAATTTAGTATGTCATCATTAATATTAGATTATGACTACTATAAGAAACTAGGACTTTAAGATGAAAATAGAAGTAAAAGATTTTGATTTAAAAAGTACACTACTAAGTGGTGCATGTTTTAGAGTTATAGAAGAAGATGATGGAAGTTTCACTAATATATTAAAAGATAGAGTTATAAATATTAAACAAGTTACTAACACTTTAATAGTAGAGTCTAATAATACTAACAATTTAAAAGAAGTAATAACAGAATACTTTGATTTAGATAGAGACTATAATAAAATAAATGAACAACTTATCAACAACGATTCTAAAATGAAAGATATTATTAACAAATGTAAAGGTTATAAAATATTAAATCAAGATTCATTCGAAATGTGTATAAGTTACATAATAAGTCAAAACAATAATGTTAAAAGAATAACTAACAGTATAAACTCTTTATCAGAAAGATATGGTAAGAAAGTAGTATTTAATAATAAAGAATATTACTTATTCCCAACATACGAAGAATTAAAAGACCTAACTACTGAAGACTTTAGAGCACTTGGAGTAGGTTTTAGAGATAAATACTTAATAGACTTCTTAACAAAATATAAGTCACTTAAAGATATAAACAAATTATCAACAAGTGAAGCCACTAAAGAGTTAATGACAGTTAAAGGAATAGGTTTAAAAGTAGCTTCTTGTATACTACTGTTTGGTTATAAAAGATTAGATACTTTTCCAATAGATACATGGGTAAAACAAAATATAAAAGAAATCTATGGAATAAAAGATGATCAAAAGACAATAGAGAAATTCACACGTGAAAAATATAAAGAATATTCAGGTCTCGCAATACAATATTTATTTCATAGTAAAAGAAATATCAAGTAACATTATTTGTTACTTTTTTCTTGATAAAATATGGTATAGTTATAATACAGGTGAGTATGAAAAATAACTTAATTAAAATTTTATTAACAATGAGTTTTCTAATATTAACAATAACTGCTTCAATTATTGGTTATTTTGAACGCAATAAATTAGATGCTTTAGAAGATAATTTTAAACTTAAAGGAGAAAGCACTATAACTTTAGAATATAAGAGTAAATACTATGAACCAGGTTATTCTATAGAAATTGATGGAAAAAACTACTCAAAAGATGTAGAAGTTTTGAGTAACATAGATGAATCTAAAATAGGAGAATACGAAGTAAAATATACTATAAAATATAAAAATTATAAGAAAACACTCACTAGAAAAGTTAAAATAATTGATACAGTATCACCTGAACTAACACTTGGTGATAAAGAAATATATTGTACTGTTAATGATAAATGTGACGATATAACATATAAAGCAATAGATAATTATGATGGAGATATTACTTCAAAAGTAACTAAAACATCAAACGTAGATATAAAGAAAAAAGGTACTTATGGTATAGTGTTTAGTGTAGAAGATTCAAGTGGTAACAGAACAGAACAAATATTAAAAGTGAATGTTACTGATAAATTTGAACATACCTATGTAGAAGTAAAAATATCTACTCAAAAGTTAGTTTATTATGTTAAAAAGAAACCAGTACTTACAACAGATGTAGTAACAGGACAAAACGGAGCAACTAAGACAGGAAACTTTAAAATACTTAGAAAGACTAAAGATCAATGGTTGGTTACTAAAACATATAGATCAAAAGTAAAATTCTGGATGGCATATGATGGTATTTCATATGGACTACATGATGCTGGATGGAGAAAGAAGTTCGGTGGAAACATATATAAAACAAATGGAAGCCATGGATGTGTTAACTTACCAACATCTGTTGCTGAAAAACTATATTCAATGATAGAAGTAGGTACACCAGTTTATATAAGGAGATAATATCTCTTTTTTATTGCTTTTTTAATGAAAATAAGGTATAATATACACTCAGCAAAGAGGGGAAAAAGGAGGAATAAATATGAAAATAATTAAAAAAACTAATATTTGTTCATTTAGGGCTAATGATAAAGCGTTAAGTGATAAAAGTATAGATGGATTACACTTTGTAACAAGTAATGGTTTCACATTTGATAGAGAAAGTATAGATAAACATGTGTATACTAGAAAACCAATTATATATGAAACATCTAATGATGAAACTTCATCATACGACTATACTATTTATAATTTACAAAGTTTTTTAAGAAAATTTCCTAATATGATAGTATCATTATCTGACTATGATATGGCACTTAATATAAAAGAAATGCTTGGACTTGAAGGAATGAAATTACAAGTATCTACTCCAGTATCTAAATCAACTGATGGAGATTATATAGAATATAGTCATACATCATTAAATGAAAAAGATAGAACTAACGTATCTAAAATGTTAGAACTATTACGTGAAAAGAAAAGAATAATATTAGATTATGAAGCATATAAAGATACAATAGGTATGGAAGTATTAGATGAACTTGGAAGAAGAACACAAAGTAGTGATAATATACTAATTAGTACTTGGACTCCAAAAAGAATATTAAAAAAATAAAAAAGTAGTTGCATTAATAAAATATATATGTTAATATTTTAACGAGGTAAAAAATATATGATGGAATTAAAATCAAAACATCCTAACTATGTTTATAAAAAGTGTCTATGTGATACTATCGATTTTAATTTCTTTGAATTTCTCATCATTTAATGGTGAGATTTTTTTTGCCATAATTTATTGTTTAAGGAGGAGGATTTATGAAAAAGAACAATAAAATGTTACTTGATGTTAATGAAAAACCACCAGTATTAAGATGGATACTATTATCACTTCAACATGTATTTGCAATGTTTGGAGCAACTATACTAGTACCAATATTAGTTAATACTGCATCAGGAACAGAAGTACTATCTATACCAGTAGCACTTATATCTTCAGGCATAGGAACACTTATCTATATTATTTGTACAAAAGGAAAAAGCCCGGTATATTTAGGAAGTTCATTTGCATTCATAACACCAATGATAGTAGGATTTGCTAAAAGTGGAAAAGCAAGTGTATTTACAGCAATAATGGCAGTAGGACTAGTATATGTACTAGTAGCATTAATAATCAAACTAGTAGGTAAAAAATGGATTAATAAATTATTACCACCTATAGTAGTAGGACCTATGATAATGATAATAGGTTTATCACTAGCACCAACAGCAGTAGAAGAAATAGGACTTAATATGGAAACAGTTCCATGGAAAAACATAGTAGTAGCACTAGTTACATTCTTAACAACAGGAATACTTGCCGTAAGAGGAAAAGGATTCTTAAAAGTAATACCATTCTTAATGGGTATGATAGCTGGTTATATAGCATCAATGATACTAGGCATGGTAGATTATAGTGGAATAGTAAGTGCTAAAATAATATCAAAACCAGACTTTTATTTACCATTCGTACATTATAAACTAAACTTCGGAGCACTACTTACAATAGTACCAATCGCACTAGTAACTATATCAGAACATATAGGAGACCACAAAGTACTAAGTGAAATAATAGATAAAGATCTAATAGAAGACCCAGGACTAGATAACACACTTATGGGGGACGGAATTGCAACATTTGCAGCAGGACTTATCGGAGGACCAGCAAACACAACATATGGTGAAAACACTTCAGTAGTAGGTATGACTAAAGTAGCTTCAGTTTGGGTAATAGGCCTAGCAGCAATAATCGCAATAATATTTGGATTCTTAGGACAACTAACAGCAATTATCTCATCAATTCCAACACCAGTATTAGGTGGAGTATCAATCTTACTTTATGGATTTATATCAGTAAATGGTTTAAAAATATTAATTCAAAACCACGTTGACTTTGAAAATACAAAAAATGTAATCGTAGCTTCTTCAATGTTAGTTTTAGGACTTGGTGGAGCAGCTATATCAGTAGTAACTAATAATATAAACCTATCAATATCAGGAATGAGCTTAGCAGCAATCATAGGTATACTTCTAAACTTACTTATTAAGGAGGAAAAATAATGAAAGAAATAGTATTAAACCATCCATTAGTTACTCACAAACTATCAATACTTAGAAATGAAAAAACAGGTACTAAAGAATTTAGAGAAATAATAAGTGAAATCTCTGTATTACTTTGTTATGAAGCAACAAAAGATGCAAAACTTGAAGAATGTGAAATAAAAACTCCTCTTGAAAAATATAAAACTTATAAATTAAATGAAGATAATTATGCATTTGTACCAATACTAAGAGCAGGAATGAGTATGGTGGATGGAATACTATCTGTAATACCAAATGCTAAAATAGGACACATAGGTCTTTATAGAAATGAAAAAACATTTGAACCAGTAGAATACTATTATAAAATGCCAAAAGGTATAGAAAATAGAGAAGTATTTGTTCTAGATCCAATGTTAGCAACCGGAGGAAGTGCTATCGCAACAATAGATAGACTTAAAAAAGATGGTGTTAAAAAAATAAGATTCTTATGTATTATAGCTTCTCCTGAAGGAATAGAAAATCTAAAACAATCACACATGGATGTACAAATCTATTGTGCATGTAAAGATAGATGCTTAAATAATAAAGGATATATCTTACCTGGACTTGGAGATGCTGGGGATAGAGTTTACGGTACAAAATAAACTAATGATTAAATAATTAAAAACTATGTTATAATAATAATATGATAAAAAAGATACTAAAAGAAAGTTGGATATATATGTTTATTATTATCTTATTGATAGTATCTTTTATTGTGATAAAAAATAGTAGTCTTTACAAAAGTATTGTAAACTTTGACTATAAAGTAATTGAATTTTTTGGAAACATAAATGACAAGAGATTAATAGCAGCTATGAGTTTCATAACAAATTTTGGTGATTGGTACATACCAATTATAATAATCGTGTGTATATTTCTATTTTTAAAGAATAAATGGTATTTCTATCTTATATCAGGTAGCTATTTATTCTCAGGAATAGTAGTATTTATTACAAAGAATCTAGTTCAAAGACCAAGACCACTAGAAGCACTTATAAGGATACCAAGTAGTTTTAGTTTTCCAAGTGGACATACTCTAACATCACTAGTGTTTTATATGACATTGTTTTATCTAATGACTGAAAAATCAAATAAATTTATAAGAATAGTATTTGGACTATTATTCTGTTTCTTAATAGCAATAGTTGCATTTTCAAGAGTTTGTCTAGGAGTTCATTTTTTCTCAGATGTAGTAGGTGGATTCATACTAGGCATACCTTGTTTACTATGTAGTATAAATATAATAGAAAAGAATTTTAAGGAGAAATTAGTATGAAAGCATTAGCCTTAGAAGGTGGAGGAGCAAGAGGAGCATATGAAGCAGGTGCTATAAAAGCACTATCTAAAAAGAAAATATTTTTTGATGCAGTTGCAGGTACATCAATAGGAGCAATAAACGCAGCATTCTATGCATGCAATAACCTAGATGGAATGTACAAACTATGGGAAACAACTGATAGTAAAGAACTATTCGGATTAGATGGAAAATTCCTAAATGATATTTCAAAACATAAATTCGATTTAAAAGAAATAAAAGAAAATAAAGAAGAGATTGAAAAAATAATAAAAAATATAGGAGTAGACACAACTAATATAAGAAAACTTCTATCAAAAAATCTAAAAGAAGATAAATTCTATAAAAGTAAGATTAATTTTGGTTTAGTAACTTTTAGTATAAGTGATTTAAAACCTCTTGAGATATTTAAACGTGATATACCAAAAGGTAAATTTGTAGATTATGTTTTAGCAAGTGCATACTTACCTGGTTTTAAGTTTGAAAGAATCATTGATGATAAGTACTATCTAGATGGTGGAGTACATATGAATTGTCCTATAGATATGCTTCTAGATGAAGGATATGAAGAAGTATATGCAGTAAGAGCTTGGGATAATAGAAAACTTAAATATAAGCCAAGAAAGAATACAAAAGTACATGTTATAACACCAAGAGAAGATTTGGGTTCAATATTAGTATTTACACCTGAAGTATCACTCTATAGAATGAATTTAGGTTATTATGATGCTTTAAAATACTTAGATAATTTAGATGGAAATAAGTATTATATAAAACATAAAGATGAAACTTATTATGATAGACTATTTGATAAAGTAACACTAAAAAGAATGATAAAAAAATATAACAAAGGGTTACCACCTAAATCAAATAAAGACTTTATCATAAAAGTAATAGAGAAGGTTTGTAAACAAAAAAATATAGAAAGATTTAAAATATATAACTTTCCATATCTAATTACTAAGTTAAAGTATCAATTCGCAGGTGATAAGAATAATATATATTATGATTTTATAAAGAATATAAAAGTGGATTTTGAAGATTAATCCACTTTTTTTAATAAAGCACTTGCAAAATATATATTTTATTGTTAAAATATTATTTGCAAACGCAGGTATAGTTCAACGGTTAGAATGTGGCCTTGCCAAGGCTAAGATGCCGGTTCGATTCCGGTTACTTGCTCCATTAGATAATTCTGTTCGAACTATTCGGACATTAAATAGAAATCAATCTCAAAAGGATTGATTTTTTTGTTGTATAAAAAATCAACCTACTCTTAAAAGAAAGGTTGGTGAGAAAATGAAAAGATATTTAATGTACAAGTCTATTATGAAGTATCTTACTGATAAAGACTTATCTTTAAATGCTAAAGGATTCTTAAGCATGATTCTATTCAATGATGAAATTAATGCTTTAGATTTATCAAAGTATTGTTCAGACGATATAGAAACTATTAAAGATACTATGTTAGAACTTCGTATCATGAAATATGTTAAGTATGATCCAGAAACTAATATGCTTATCGCTGGACCAAAAAAATATGATGAATAGGACGAATCAATTTTAGAAGATATACATAACAAAGCAAATAAAGATAAGGAAGGAAGATAATCATGTTAGATATTATCGAAAAAGAAATAGAAATTGATGAAACCTTAAAAATGCGTATTGAGTTAATATGCAAACTTGCTCATGTAAAACCAATATTTTATAACGGAAGTATGAAAAAGATTAATCATTCTAATTTAGTTTATGTTGAACCACATAGAATTGAAGTTAAAGATAAAGTTATACTTGCCTTTAACTACTCTAATGAAGTTTACATTAACAATATTCATAACAAACTTAAAATTGTTGAATTAGAAGATTACTTAAATAACTTGTAAAATCTTGACTTTTTATAAAAAAAGTATAGAATAAATAACCAATAAGTGAGGGATAATTATGAAACAATTAAAACCCAAAAACTATTGTGATATTTATTTAGAAGAATTAGTAAGGAGTCAAGATAGCATTACTCGTTAATGCCCTTGACTCCTTTTTTTTAATGATTGGAGGAATAAAATGGAATTAACTGATAAGGATGAAAAAAAGATTGCAGGTCTTTATATGAGAGTTAGTACAGAAGATCAAGCTAATGAAGGATTTAGTCTACCAGAACAAAAAGAACGTTTAGAGGCCTATTGTAAGCTCAAAGGATATGAGATTGGTGGTTATTATACTGATGAGGGAATTAGTGCTAAAAAAGGAAATAAAAGACCTGAATTTGAAAGATTAAAAGAAGATATTAGAAAAAAGAAAGTCAATCTTATGTTGGCTATTAAACAAGATAGAATTTCTAGAAGTGTATATGACTGGGAAGAAATAATATCATTTGTTGAAGAAAATGAAGCCGACTTAGAATTTGTATATGATGACATAAACACTGCTTCATCTAACGGAAAAATGGTAGCAAGGATAATGATGAGTGTTTCACAAGCAGAAATTGAAAGAACAAGTGAAAGAACTAAAATGGGACTTGCTGGAGCAATTAAACAAGGTCATATTCCACATAAAGCACCTCTTGGTTATAAGCATGAAAATAAAAAACTTGTAATAGATGAATCTACAAAAGACATTGTAATTAAAATCTTTAATTTATATCACGATGGGAATTCACATTTTAAAATAGCAAGTATTCTAAATGAAGAAAAAGCATTAGGAAAAGATAACTGGAGAGATTCTACTATTACAAATATATTAGCAAACGAAGTTTATAAAGGAGACTTTGTTCATGGTAAAAGAACAAAACATCCTACTTACTATAGTAATGTAGTTGAACCTTTAGTATCAGAAAAACTATGGTATGAATGCCAACAGCAACGAAGACGAAATGCTAAAGCCTATAAAAGAAATGAAGACTATTTATTCCTTCAAAAATTAAAATGCCCTAATTGTGGAAGAATACTTGGAGGCAAAGCAACAAGAAAGAAAAATGGAAACATTTATTATTACTATTACTGTCATGATTGTAAATTAAATATTAAAGAAAGTGTCATTCAAACATTTATTGAAAAGTTTATTAATTGGATTTGTGAATATGATCAAATAGTAAATCAATTCTTCTTACCGATGATTAAGAATAAAACAACTAATCCTAAAGAATCAATTGCAAAAGAAATATCTGTTCAGTATGCAAAATTAGATAGAGTTAGACAAGCATTTATAGACGGAACATTTAATAAGACAGAATATGTAAGAGAAAAAGAAAAACTAGATAATATTATTAAAAACTTAGAAGAAAAACTAGAAGAATCAAGAATATGTGATGAACTAAGTTTTACACCAGAAGATATTTTATTAAAAAGAGATATCGACTTTATCAATTCGGTTAAACATCCTGAAAAGTTTAAAGAGAATATGAAATATTGGAAACAATATACTAGAGAAGAAAAATCTATATTCATAATGAGATATATAGATGAAATAGAATTAGAACAAGATGGTAAAAGTAAGTATAAAGTAAAAGAAATCTTATTTAGAAAATCTATAGTTGAGCCATTTAATGAACTATGGAGAAATGGTTATATAGATAAACCAGTAAAAGCTATGTTTGAAGATGTACCTGGATTTGTAAGAATGAGCGAATACATGAATGAAACAGATATAAAAGAATATTTAAAAAGATTAAGACAATTTTATAATGTTTCCTATTATGCAGGAGACTACATTGTAAAAGATAAGATATTCCAATTTGCGAGTCATGGTGGATTTGAACAGAATACTGTTGTTAGAATATTCCCATTAGAAGATTATAAAGAGATAGATCCAGAAGGAAAATTGGAAATACATAAACTTGGGTCAATTTATATTAACGATAAAATTGATAGAAGTTTGATAGATATGAAATATCTATTTAACAGCATTCCTGCACATGATGAAAAAGATTTGAATGCTGTTAATATAAAATGTTTGCCAATGGGAACTGCAAACATCACATCATAAATTACGTGGCACGTTTTGTTTCGAAGAAATGAAAGTGGCGATAGTAATTCAATGATGTAAATTATCGAATCACGTTTTGTTGAAACTATGTTTCAATGAAAGTCTTGAGGTAATTTCATAAAGGATTCTAAGGAATATTCCTTAGCCCACTGGAATTTTGATATAGTCCCTAGTAGGGACATATGTCAAAGTTCCTAGAGGGTTATTAATTTTGACAAAATCAAAATATAGCACAAGGAGGTGTATAAAATATGGCAATGGCTTACTCCCTTCATGTTGGTAGCGATAAGAATAGAAAGTTATCTTCAAAAGGAATAACAACTAAGTCTGGAACTACTTCTCTAACAAATAATGGAATACAAAATAAAGCACAATTAACTAGATGTGATAAACACAATTATAGAAAGTATGATATGGATCAAGAAAACATTGTTATCATACGAGGAACAGATTCTTTTGTTAAAGACGTTAAAAATCTATATCACGAAAGTTTTGATGAATTAGTTTTAGAATATAACAATAACCAAAAAAGAAAAGATAGAAAGATTGAAGATTATTATGAACACGTTTCTTTAGATAAAAATAGAGACTTAGCAGTTGAAATAATAATAGAAATTGGAGATAAAACATTCTGGGATACTAAAGATGATAATTATAAAAAAAGAATGACTTCAGTTTATAAAAAACAAGTTGATGATTTAGAATTACTTTTACCAGAGTTTAAAGTTTGTTCAGCAATCATTCATTATGATGAAACTTCTCCTCATATGCATATTGTAGGTGTTCCAATTAAAGATGGTTATAAGAATGGATTATCTATGCAAGTTTGTAAATCAAAAGTGTTTAATAAAACTTCTCTAATGGAATTACAAGATCAAATGAGAACTCTATGCATCAAAGATTATAACGAAGAATATAATCTAAACGAAAAACTAAAGACAAAACAAAAAGGTAGAAATCAAGATATTAATGTTAAGGATATGGATAATTATGCAGAAGCTAAAGCAGTTTTAGATTTAGAATCTGATAAACTTGATAAAATAAATGAAGATTCTCTTCATTTAGATGATTTATCCAAAAATATGAAAAATAACTTGGATGGATTTAACTATAATAAATTACTTAGAGGTTATGTAATTAGTAAAGAAGATAAAGATAAAATTGATAAATACATTGAAGAAGTTAATAAACAAAATGAAAAATATAAAGATATAAACAATTTAAAAAATATCCTAGATACAGGATATGATAGTATGAAAAGACTTGAAACTGTAGAAGAAGATAACAAAGCATTGAATATAAAAGTTAAGGCATTAGAAAAACAAAATAAAGAACAAAAAAAGAAAATAATTGAACTAGATAAACTATCTGAACACTTTAAAGAATCTGCCGATAAGTTTACGGGCTTATATTATAATTTAAAAGATAAGTTTGATAAGTTTATAAGATTTCTTGCTGAAAGACTTCTTAATCCTAAGACTAAAGAAAAATATAAAGAGTTTACTGGTGATTTGTTTGGACATGGTATTCTTACATATAATGATTCAAATGAGTTAGATAAAGCACAAAAAGACATACAAGAAGAAAAATTAAAACAACCAAAAATGCTAGAAAAAGAAGAAGACGATTACGAATTGTAACCGTCTTTTTATTACTGTACTTCTAATAATTTTTTATTAACTCTCGTTTGTACTTCTAAATAATATTTAGTTTCTGCGTCATTCATGTCTTCTTCGTCCCATTTTTCGAATGATTCCATTGCTTTTGAATATTTAGTCATATAATTTGTATAGTCTTTTAATAATGAAGTATCACTTGGATTAGCACTATATTTTTTCATAAATTCTACATATTCATTCATAAATGTTTCATAATCATCCATTGCTTTTTTAAAATTAGGTCTTAAACCATTATTATTAGTATCTGTTTTTGGCTTTTCCTCTTTTGGTGTTTCTGTAGTTTTAGACTCTTCTTTAGTTTCTTCACTTGTTGATTCCTTTTCAGGTTCACTTAAACTAATGCTATATTCTTTATCATCCTCATCATAGTAAAGATGTAGAGAATAACCTTCTTCATTTTTTGCACTAAATGAAGTGGATGAATTAGAAATATCAACTGTATATCCTTTATCTTTACATGCACTTACATAATCTTTATATTCATTTTTATCTACACCCATAATGTATAAAGATAATGATTTTGATGAATCATAATTTAATCTACCTTTTAAAGTTTTTGGCTCAGGTAATTTTTCACTAAGAACATATTCGCTCCAAGTTAAATCTTCAGCTTTTTCTTTAGTACTGCTTGAACCTCCACCAATTTGAACATCACCTAGTGCAAAAAAAGGAACAATTAGAATACATC
>SFTR01000022.1 GCA_004560915.1 bacterium
TTGTTCTAAAGAACAAATTAAACTTATTACTGATAAGATGAATGAAGTTGGAAAACGTGCATTTAAAATTGAAATTGGTGAAGAAGTTTGTTACGATAAAGGAGTTTCAAGAAAGCTTAAAAAATAATTATTTTATATAGATATGTGTTATTCTAGAAGAAGATTATAGTGTATGTACTTCTAATGGTCTAGTTCGTAAATTAAAAAAATAGAGTTTTAAAAACTCTTTTTATATGATATAATTTCTAACTGAAAGAAGAGGTGAATCGCTAGGCTGTATTCCTAGTAGATGTATGGATTATAAAGATATAAATACTTATGATTATCCTTTAGATGAATCTTTAATAGCACAAGTACCTATTAAAGAACGTGATCATTCTAAACTTTTAGTAGTAAATAAATATGATGGAAAATATAAAGATGAAGTATTTTATAATATTAAGAATTATCTTCATAAGGGAGACACACTAGTTCTTAATAATACTAAAGTATTACCTAGTAGAATAATTGGGTATAAGGAAGAGACTAATGCTAAGATTGAAGTATTATTACTTAAAGAATTAGAAAGTAATATATGGGAGTGTCTTGTTAGACCTCAAAAGAGAGTACATAAAGGTACTATTATTAAGTTTGATGACGAGTTTAAGTGTGAAGTAGTTGATGTATTTAAAGATGGTATAACACATGTTAAATTAGTTTATAGTGGTATATTAGTAGAACATTTAGATAAAGTAGGAGCTATGCCACTTCCACCTTATATTCATGAGAAACTTAAAGATAATAGTCGTTATAATACAGTGTATGCTAAAAGAGAAGGTAGTGCTGCTGCTCCTACTGCTGGACTTCATTTTACTAAAGAGTTACTTAGTGAACTTGAAAGTATGGGAGTAAATATATTATATGTAACACTTAATGTTGGACTTGGTACTTTTAGACCAGTTAGTGAAAGTGATATAACTCATCATGATATGCATAGTGAAAAGTATGAAATAACTGAAGAAGTAGCAAATAAACTAAATGAATGCAAAAAGAATGGTAAGAGAATTATATGTGTTGGTACTACTAGTCTTAGAACTTTAGAAGCTAATATTTCTAAATATGGAGAGTTTAAAGCAACTGTTGAAGAAACTGGTATATTTATTTATCCTCCATATGAATTTAAGTCAGCAGACGCATTAATTACTAATTTTCATTTACCAAAAAGTACACTTGTTATGTTAGTTTCTGCTTTTAGTAGTGTAGATATTATTAAGAATGTATATATGCACGCACAAAATGAAAAGTATAAATTCTTTAGCTTTGGAGATGCAATGTTTTTAACTAATGAGGAGGTAAAATAGATGGATTTAAAATTTAAATTAATAAAAGAATCATCTTGTGGAGCTAGACTTGGAGAATTTGAAACACGCTGGGGAAAACATAAAACACCTATGTTTATGCCAGTAGGTACTCAGGCTACAGTTAAGACACTAAGTCCTGAAGAACTTAAAGATGCTGGAGCTGATATAATACTATCAAACACATATCATTTATGGTTAAGACCTGGAGAAGATGTAGTAGATAATGCAGGTGGTCTTCATGAATTTATGAATTATAAGACTGGACCAATTCTTACTGATTGTGGTGGATTTCAAGTATTTAGTTTAGCTAAACCAAAAGATATTAGTGAAGAAGGGGTTAAATTTAAAAGTCATATAGATGGAGCTAATTTATTCTTAACACCTGAAAAAAGTATTGAAATACAAAATAAACTTCATTCAGATATAATGATGAGTTTTGATGAGTGTCCTCCTTATCCTGTAACACATGAATATATGAAGAATAGTATCGAAAGGACTCTTAGATGGATGAAGAGAAGTAAAGATGCACATAAAGATCCTGAACATCAAGCATTATTTGGTATAGTTCAAGGTGGAGAGTTTGAAGATTTAAGAAAGTTTTCTGCAATAGAAACTGCTAAAATGGATTTTGATGGATATAGTGTTGGTGGAGTTTCAGTTGGGGAAGATGAAGAAACTAAACTTAAGATGATAGAGTATGCTACTCCATATTTACCTAAAGATAAGATTCGTTATTTAATGGGTGTTGGTGAACCAATAGATTTAATTGATGGAGTTATTCGTGGTATAGATATATTTGATTGTGTACTTCCTACAAGACTAGCAAGACACGGAAACGCGTTAACTAGAAATGGAAGAACTAACTTAAGAAATGCTAAATTTAAAATGGATTTAAGTCCAATAGAAGAAGAATGTGATTGCTATGCATGCAAACATTATACTAAATCATACATTAGGCATTTATTAGTTGCTGATGAAACATTTGGCCAAAGACTTATTTCAATTCATAATATAAGATTCTTAACTAAATTAATGGAAGATATAAGACTTCATATAGAAAAAGATGATTTACTTGAATTTAGAGAAGAATTTGTAAGTAAATATAAGAAAAATAAGAGTGAAAAATAGCTCTTATTTTTTTGTTACTCCTATGATACCACCAGTAATTGAGGATAATATTAAAGACAAATAATATACTAAAGCACCAAAAGAATATTTTGAGATAAATAGAGTTATTAATGAAAATAAAATACAAATAGAAGTAGAAACTATAAAACCATTTAAGTATCCTTTTGATCTTTCTAGTGATGAAGTTTTAAAACCTAAAATAAAAAATAGAAGTAAAATAATTATATAGTTTATTATACTTACTGTGTTATAACTAAGAATTTCTAAATAATAAATTAAAGATATAATTAAAAGATATATTAAGAATAGTATTAAAAATAAAGATATACTTTTTAAATAATTAATAATTTTGTTCATTTTATCACCTAATTAAGTATATTTATGATTAAAAAATATATGAATTAAACATAATAATAATGGGTGATATATATGGATTTAGTAATGGTAATAATTAGAACTGTGTTTTTCTATGTGTTTGTACTTATTATATTTAGACTTATGGGTAAACGTGAGATAGGAGAGTTATCTATACAAGACTTAGTAGTTAGTTTATTAATTGCTGAGTTAGTTGCGATAAGTATTGAAAACTATAAAGATTCTATGTTACTTACAGTAATACCAATACTTATACTTTTATTCTTTGAGATAGCTGCTGGATATTTTTCTTTGAGATTTAATAAGTTTAGAAATCTTGTTGATGGTAAACCTGCTCTTATAATAAATAGAGGAATAATAAATTATAAAGAAATGATGAAGCAAAGATATTCTTTAGATGATTTATTATTAGAACTTAGAAATAATAATATTAAGAATCTTAAAGATGTAGAATATGCTGTACTTGAAAACAGTGGAAAGCTTAATATATTTAAGTATAGTTTCTTAGGACTTGATTCCTCTAATCCATTTCCATTAATATTAGATGGTGTTGTTCAAAAAGATACATTATGTTATATAGATAAGGATGAAAAGTGGTTACATGATTATTTAAGAAGTAATGATCTTAGAAAAGAAGATGTGTTTTATGCATTTTATAAAAATAATAAAATTTATGTTATTAAGAGAAATGAATTAATTAGATAGTACTTTTTTGATTTCTTTTGAGTAAAGATAAGTACTTAGAAGAAGATTTATAATTATAGATAATATTAGAGAGTACATACCTATTTTAAGAAGTGATAGAGTAGCTATAGAAATGAGTCTAACTATTGACGATGTGATTGTACATTTCATAGCACTTTTAGATTTACCAAGTGCTTGCAAAGCATTTATAAGTGGATACTCAATATAGAATAATATAGTGAATGGACTAAGTATTTTGATGTAATCTATACCAGCAGTAGTGTGATATAAAATATTTAAGAAGAACTTTGGAAATAGTGTTATTATGAATGTAGAGATAGCACCTATAGTGGAGGAAATTAATACTATTTGTTTAATACGCTTTTTACACATTACTTTATTACCTTGACTATAATATTTAGATAGTTCTGGCACTAGAGAGGTAGCCATATTTTGAGTAAAGAATTGTGGCATTAAGAGTAGTGACATAGCATAAGCGTTAATTACTCCATACTCGTATACTATAAATTCTTTAGAATAACCTACATACATAAGAACATTCGTAAGAACTATTGGTTCTAAAAAATAAGAGATAGATCCTATTATTTTACTTGAGGTAGATGGAATACTTATATTCATTATCTTTTTTATATCATCTTTATTAAAGTCATTTAATGATGGTTTTATATTTTTAGGAAGGAAATACATCATTACTAGTTGTGATATTACTTCACCACCTGCGTTTACTAAAATTATGAAACTTATTGCATGTGTTAGACTAAGTGATAAAAATTTATCTATGAATAGTGTTATAAATATTAGTCTTGAAACTTGTTCTATGAAGTTTGAAAGCATGTATGGAAACATATTTTGTTTCCCCCAAAAGTATCCTTTTATGATAGATGAAATACTTATGAATGGAGTTACTAGTGAAAGACATATTATTGGAAAATATAAAGTTTCGTTTTTAAGAAGTGTGCTTAGTGTTGGAGCTAATAATACAGTTACAACTATTATAAAAATATTTATTATTAAAGATAGTGGGATGATTGATGCAAATAGTGTTTTTGTTCTTGAACTTTTTTCTGATATTATTTTAGATAGAGCAGTAGGGTATGAAAGAGTTGCAATGACACTTAAAAGAGCACTAGTAGGAGCAAGTAAACTATAAAGTCCCATTCCTTCAGGACCTAGTTTTCTAGTTACGATTATTCGTAGAACAAAACCAACTAGTTTACCCACGATACCACCAAATAGTAATACTAAAGTGGATTTTAGAAATATATTATTTTTTATTTTATTTGACATATTAAAGTATATGAAGTAGTTGATAAAGATATTTATTTATGATATTATTAGTATGTTCTTATGGAACAACAATTTTAAAATTACCTTATAAAGAGTGACTGAGAGACTGGCTCTATGAAGTCACACCAACCTATTTAATTAGGTGGTAAACCCAGATGGATGAGGATAACTTATATATACCTAAGTTATCTTAGGTATTTTTTCTTTTTAAGGTAATTGTAATCTTGGAAGGAGGAAATATATATGAGATTATTTAGTAATGAAATTGTTTTTAGAGGACATCCTGATAAAGTATGTGATCAGATAAGTGATGCTTTAGTGGATGAGTTTATTAAAGGGGATAAGAAAAGTAGATGTGCGATTGAGACTATGGGTGGTAAAGGTAAAATATTTATTACTGGTGAAGTTACATCTAAAAGTAGAGTTGATATTCCTAATGTTGTTAAGGGAGTTCTTAAAGATGTTGGATATAGTTCTAACTATGAAATTATTAATAATATTGGTGTTCAAAGTAGTGATATTGCGATGGGTACTAATGATGAAGTGATGGGTGCTGGAGATCAAGGTATGATGTTTGGCTATGCTTGTAATGATAATGATTTGTATTTGCCTACAGCTATGGTTATACTTCAAGAATTAAGTAGAAAATATGATATTTTGAGAAAGAGTGACTCTAGATTTAAGAGTGATGGTAAAGCTCAAATAACTGGATATTATAGTGATGATATGAAACTTTTAGGAATTAAAACATTTACTATAAGTTATCAAAATACTGAGAAAGAGAGAAGTGAAACTGATAAGATAATCAAAGATATGTGTAATAACATATGTTCTAAATATAATATTGAAGTAGAAGAATATTTGATAAATCCAACTGGTAAGTTTGAGATTGGTGGTTTTCTTGGGGATGCTGGACTTACTGGTAGAAAGATAGTAGTTGATAGTTATGAAGGGTTTGCTCCCGTAGGTGGTGGTGCTTTTAGTGGTAAAGACCCAACTAAAGTAGATAGAAGTGGCGCATATAAAGCAAGACTTATTGCAGTGCATTATCTTAAAAAATATAATCTTAAGTGGTGTAAAGTACAACTAAGTTATGCAATTGGTATTAGAAAACCTTTAGCAATCTATATAGATAGTGATAAAGGAATACTTTTAGAAGAAGTAACTATTGATAAATATAAAGATTTATATGAAGAATGTGAGCCTAAGAATATAATAGATGATTTAAATTTATTAAATGAAAGATTCTATGAAAGAAGTAAATTTGGTCATTTTTAGAAGTGTAAAGTTTTTGTAGAAATCTTGATATAAAAAAATAATATGATATAATTAAATTAACCTAGAAATAAATATAGCTCAATAAACCGGCTATGTAATACTATAGGGGGACTAATTAGTATATGGTGTTGAATATTGTATTTAATACAAGATCCCGAGTATGTTATGTGTCCTACCACCTCGTGCGAAACGCGAGTTTTATTACACTATATTTACCTAGGTATTTTTTTATGTTATAATATAAGCACTTTTGAAGGAGTGAAGATTATGAATCTTTGTAGACTTGAATGTCTAATTGGAAGTGAAAACTTAGAAAAGATTAGAAAACTTAAAGTGCTTATTATAGGGCTTGGAGGAGTAGGTGGATATGCTCTTGAATCTTTAGTTAGATGTGGAGTAGAAGACATAACTATAGTAGATGGAGATACTATTAAACCTAGTAATATTAATAGACAAATAATAGCTACTTCTCGTAATAATAATAAATATAAAACTAGAGAATGGAAGAAAAGAATTAAACTTATAAATAAGAATGCTTCTGTTAATATAATTAATACTTATATAACACCTGATAATATAGAACTACTATTTGGAGAAAAGTATGACTATATGATAGATGCATGTGACACTACTCGTGTTAAAGTTGAACTTATTAAGAGATGTCATGAAAATGGTATTAAGTTAGTTTCATCAATGGGAACAGCTAAGAAATTAGATGCTACTAAGTTAATAATAACAACACTTGATAAAACTAATACAGACCCACTTGCTAAAAAGGTAAGACATGAACTTGGAAAAGACAAAGACTTAATGAAAGATGTTGTAGTTGTAACATCAACTGAGAAAGCAATAGATACTAAGAATATGCTTGGTTCTAGTGCATTTGTTCCAGCAGTTGCAGGACTTTATATAACAAACTATATAGTGAGAGATGTATGTGAGATGTAAATTAATTCCTTTATGGAATTTTTTTGATATAATGTAAAAAATTATAGAAAACAATAAGATGTTTGGAAACAATAATAATTCTTTTGGGCACAGTTCTGGTTCATCATTTGGACTAACTCAAGTTCATCTTTTGGATATAGTTCTAGTAGTTCAATAAGTCATCACTCTAATGGTGGTGTAAGTCATAGTTTCACTTCAGGAAATACTACTATTAGTCATAATTCTAATGGAACTGTTACAACAAGTTTTAAAAACTAGAAATTAGATTTTATATAAGAACATTATTATAAATTATAGTAATGTTTTTTATTTTGATTAATTTTAAGAAAAAAGAAGTTTTTTTGTAATTTATGGCTAATTATAATAATAGAGGGTAATAAATACTTTCTAGAAAGTGGGAATTTAAATGAAAGAAATAATTGAATACACTGAAAAGTTATTTGAAAATATCAAACATATTGATGAAGATGGGAATGAGTATTGGCTTGCTCGTGAATTACAAGTCGTCTTAGATTATAAGAAATGGCAAAAATTTATAAATGTAATAAATGATTCTATAGTAGCTTGTAAACAAAGCAATCAGTTGATGGATGACCATTTTACCCAAGTGGGTAAAATGGTACAAATAGGTTCTGGTGCTAAAAGAAAACAAGTGGATTATAAGTTGTCTAGATATGCTTGTTACTTAATTGTACAAAACTCTTATCCTAGAAAAGAAGTTGTAGCTTTAGGAAAAACTTATTTTGCAGTTCAAACTAGAAAACAGGAACTTACTGAAAAAAAATATCTTGAACTTACTGAAGATGAGAAAAGATTTTATCAAAGAGATTTAACAAGAAAAGGTAATTATTCTTTAAATATTGCTGCTAGAGATGCGGGAGTTAAGAATTTTGATAAGTTTCATAATGCTGGATATAAAGGACTATATAACGGAGAAACTGCAGATGATATAGCAAAACGTAAGAATTTAAGATATAGAGAAGATATACTTGATAATATGTGCAGTGAAGAATTAATTGCTAATCTTTTTAGAATTAGTCAAACTGAGTCAAAATTAAAAAGGGATAATGTATCTAGTGAAACTAAAGCCAATGAAACTCATTATATCGTAGGTAAAAAATATAAGAGAAACTATTCTTAAGAATGGTGGAGTTATGCCTGAAGATATGCCTACACCTGATAAAAGTTTAAAAAAACTTGAAAAAGATAAAAATAAAAAACTACCTTTATGAGTAGTTTATAATGTCTTTTGATTTTGAGGTTTTATTAATAAATCTTCACTTTCAAGTTCTTCTTTTGTTTTAGATAATGGTGCGTGTCCTTTAGTAAATGAATTTATATAAATATTTCCATTAATGGATTTAAAATCTTTTGTTGTATATCCAGTCTTTGTATTATAAAATGAATCTCCGTATATTCTAGCAGTGTTTTCATCTAATATATGATATCCATCTATTAGTAATCTTTCTATCTCGGGTTTATCTTCATCTTTTATAAAATGTCCTGGAGATGGTGTTTTTAATATCATACCATTATGTGTTAAATAATCTTTTTTATCGTCTGTAAAGAATTGTCTATAAGTTGGATCTATTAGATATGGTATAAGCATACCCATTACATTAAATCTTGCGACTAAGAATGAGTGGCCTTCAATATCAGTAGTTATTTCACTTTGTGTAGAGCAAGGATGAGTTTCTACTCCTAGATCATTTAAATAATGAGTAATTATAGAAACTGCTTTATCGCATTTAAAACTAAAGTCATAATTATCAAAATCATTAGTGAATTTACATCTTGTTAAGTAACAAATATTATCTAAAAAAAGTTTTATTTCATCTGTAGATAGAGGTATGTTACTTTCAACTTTTCTTTCTAATTCTTCAATTACTTTTGAATCTATATTTACTGTTTTAGGAGTGCTTTTCATTATAAATTTCATTTTTTCACCTTAATACTAGCATTAAATTTATACATTTCTGTTTCATATTTGTTTTTTCTTGGAGTGTAGTATTTCCTTCCTTTTAAAGCTTCTGGCATATATTCTTGATCTACCCAGTAGTTTGGATAGTTATGAGGATACTTGTAGTTTGGACTTGTTGTTCTTATGTGTGCTGGGATTCTTCCAACTGACATAGTATTTATGTCTTTAATTGCTTCTGTGATTGCCATATCAGCTGAATTGCTTTTAGGACTAAGTGCCATATCAATAACAGCACAAGAAAGTGGTTTTACTAGTTCTGGATATCCAATTCTTTCACTTGCTTCAACGGCAGCTACTACTTTAGGACCGATCATAGGATTAGCAAGACCTATGTCTTCATAAGCAATAACAATCATTCTTCTATAAATAGAATCATAGTCTCCACTTACTATTAATCTTCCTAAGTAGTGAAGTGCTGCATCTACATCACTTCCTCTAATACTCTTTTGAAAAGCAGATAACATATCATAATGACCATCTTCATCTTTATCTGTAAAGAATGATGGAGTATTAGTAGTTTCTTTTATATTATCGATAGTTACTTCCTTATTATAACCGTAATAATTAAATTCAATTAAATTATAAGCAAATCTTATATCTCCATTAGATATTTTAGCAATATATTTTATAGTTTTATTATCTATTTTTATATCAGAAAATACAGTTTTTACTCTTTTAATACCTGTTTCAATATCTTCTTCATTTAAAGGTTTTAATTCTATTAATTGACATCTACTTCTGATAGCTTGATTTATAGAATGAAATGGGTTAGAGTTAGTAAGACCAATTAAAGTTATAAGACCACTCTCAATATAAGAAAGTAATATATCTTGTTTATCTTTATTCATTCTATGAATTTCATCTACGATAAGAATCATACTTCCATACATTTTAGCTTCTTCAATAACAACTTCAAAATCCTTTTTAGAATTAATAGTTGCATTAAGCATTCTATATCTAATACCAAGTTCATTTATTAAAGCAAGAGCAATAGTAGTTTTACCACAACCACTATTACCATAAAAAATTATATTAAAAAGAACTTTATTCTTTACTAAGTTTGTTAATACTTTACCTTTACCAATAAGATGTTTTTGACCTAGAACATCCTTTAAATTATTAGGTCTTAATTTATTTTGTAATAATTCCATAGTACACCTCATAAGTATTTTATCAATTTTATAATTAAATTTAAAGTCATTTAAAAGTCATTTTAAACAAATATTATTGTTATTGATATATTTCTTTGCTATAATAGTGAAGTATTAATAAAAGAGGAAACTATGAAAAACATAAAATTTAGAAGTATTTTATTAGTAGTATTAACAGTGGGATTGTTTTGGTACATTCTTAAAGATAATTTTAATGAGTCGATTAACCTGTTACTTGGGGCTAATATTTGGTACTTATTGTTAATCTTATTAACCTATGCAGTATATTTTGTAATTGAAGCGTATTTACTTTATTTACTTATTAATAAAATTAATAATACTTATTCATATAGAAAAACTTTGGAGTTAAATCTTATCACTAAGTTTTTTAATGGAATAACACCATTTTCTTTAGGAGGACAACCTCTTCAAGTGTATGAACTTAGTAAAAGTAAAGTAAGAGTTACTGAAGCATTACTTGTTATAGTAGAGAACTTTATAGTTCTTCAGATATCTATGACTATTATGTCTATTGTTTCTTTAGTTGTTTGTATGAGTAATGGACTTGTTCCAAATAAACTTTTATGGATATTAACTATAATTGGTATATTTATAACTCTTATATCATTATTTATGGCTATATTTATGTGTGTTAAGATAAATTATGCTAAAAAGACTGGTAAGTGGTTTATTAAAGTATTAAATAAAATTCATATAATTAAGAATAAAGATGAATCTTATCTTATGTGGACTAATAAATGTGATGAGTATTATACTTGTTTTAAAATATTATTAAAAGATAAAACATTTATTATAAAGTGTGTTTTATTAAATATTTTTTATATGATTATATTTTGTATGTTACCGTTCTTTACTTTTAAAGCATTAGATATAAATGTTGATATTAATATGTTTTATAGTATTATTCTTGGTTGTTTTGTTTATCTATCAGCATCATTTATACCAATACCAGGAGCTGCAGTTGGAATGGAATATGCATTTATTAATTACTTTAAAATGATAGTAATTGATTCTATAGTGATGCCAGGAGTATTATTATGGAGATTAGTTTCATATTATATACCTATGATATTAGGTGGAATATTATTTAATATAAAAGATTCTATGAAGAAGTAATTTTTATTTAGTTAATTATAAACTTCTATAGGAAATTTACATAAAAGTTGTAAAAGAACTATGAAATATTAGTTCTTTTGTTGTATAATGATTATGGGTAAAAATTATGATAGAGATTGATAATAAAGAATATATTGATGATTTTAGTGATTACTTAAAGATAGATAAAAACTATAGTTCTAATACTATAGAGTCTTATATTAGAGATATACGTGGATTCTTAGAATATACTGATAAAGAAATAGTAGATATATCTAAGAAAGATATAGATAACTATATATTACACGTACTTCCTAAATATAATGAAAGTTCTATTAATAGAGTTATTGCTAGTATAAAGAGTTTCTTTAAATATTTGGCTATATATAAAGGATTTATTAATGTTAGTGAAGATGTTGAGAGTCTTAAAAGAAAGAAAACTCTTCCTAAATATTTAAGTATTGAAGAAGTAGATAAACTTTTAGATATAAAGTTAGTAACACCTTTTGATTATAGAAATAAAACTATCCTTGAACTTTTATATTCTACTGGACTTAGAGCTACTGAACTAGTTAATTTAGATTTAATAAATATAGATACTAGTAATATGGTTGTTAGTGTATATGGAAAAGGAAGTAAAGAAAGAATTGTTCCTTTAAGTAAGATAGCAGTTAATTACTTAGATTTATATATTAATAAGTATAGACCTATGATGTTTGTTAAGAATCAAAAACCAACTGATTCGTTATTTCTTAATAATCATGGTAAAAGGATGACTCGTCAAGGTTTATATAAAATAATAGGTGAAATAGCAAGCAGTAAAAAGATAGATAAAGAAATAAC
>SFTR01000156.1 GCA_004560915.1 bacterium
TGAAGGAGTTTTCGCAGGAGGGGTAAGATACACATCTAATAACTCAGCAACTCAAAATAATAGTTATTACTTATATACAGGAGAATGGTATTTAACAATGACACCAGCTTTCTTTACAAGTAAATTAATGGTAAAACAAGCAAATATGGTGCAAGTTAGAAATAATGGTAGTTTAGACTTTGATAGTGTATTTGGTAGAGAAGGGGCAATTTATCCGGTAATATCATTAAAACCAACAATAAAAGTAACAAGTGGAACAGGAATTTATACTGACCCATATATACTAGAATAAAAAAGAATTTCAAATTTAATGAAATTCTTTTAGTTTGCTCCAGTTCTCTTAATCGCAGGCTTATAAAATTCTTTTTGTATTTTATTTGTTGACCATAATAATTGATGGAATGGCTTATTAACAATTAAATCAAATTCACCAATATACTCATATACAGTAGGTTTAAACTTAAGTTTAAAATCATTAAGAGCCTTATATGGATTACTATCAGTAAAGTCAGCAGTTATTCCATATAAGTCTAAGTATAAATAACCAGCTTTCTTATATTCTTCAATAATTTTATAGAAAATATATGATTTAACATCAATACCTTGAAAATCTTTGTTATATCCAGATATTATTATAGTAACTCTTCCTTCATATTTAACAACAAATGCCGCACCAAGTACTTCTTTAGGATTATTTTCTTGCATTCTTTGATTTGCTAAAGCCATATCAGCAGATATTCTATTCATAATATCATCACTTCTAGTTTTCTTAGCATATAAAGCAGCATCATTAGGAGTCATTTCAAACTGTCTATTTAAAGCATCATTAGATTCTTGTTCAACTATATATTGTTTTTGTAAATATTTAACATATGTTTCATAATTAAGATTAACCATTAGTAAATCAACCATATCACTTTTTTTAAACTCTTTATAAAAGAATTTATAATATGTAGAAGTCTTACTTTCCTTATCATTTACAAAAGAATAAAATTTCTCAATATCTTCTTCATTTCCAATAGACATACTTATACCAGATATTTCAGCATCTTTCATATTATTAATTAATTTTTCATCAAGAACACTAAAATCATAGTTAGGTAAGTTTATAACTGGCGTATATTTAGGAAGTAATGATTCAAAATATAAGTTATCTCTTAATTTATCATATCCTAATTCTTTAAGTCTTAAGACTAAATCTTTACTTTTAGAATTAACAAGTTTACTCTTATCATCAAAATTAACTACTGAATATGTTACCTCAGGATTAATCTTTATAAAAGCAAATCCTTTCATTAAAAAATATTCTTTAATTTTCTTAGTAAACATCTTAAGTAACGCTTCATCATAAAAATCAACTAAGAATCCACGAGGAGCATATCCATATTTCATATTAGGACCTATAGATTTATATAAAATTAAACTTGCACCTACGATTAATCCTTTATGATAAGCACCTACATACATAACAGAAAAATCACTATGCTTCATTAAATCCCCATATTCTTTAGTTTGAAAGAAGTTTTTAAGTATATGATTTTTAGCATACTCACTAAAAACTTCTGGTTTAATTTCTTTTATATCCATAACTTGTCTCCCTTTTTTAACAAGAATATTATAGCATAATATTAAAAAAAATAGTATAATGATTATGTAAATAATTGGAGGGTATATTTATGAGTAAAATAACAAATATTAAAGCAAGAGAAATTTTAGACTCTAGAGGCTATCCAACTGTTGAAGTAGAAGTAACTACTGAAAAAGGTATAAAAGCAGTTGCTGCAGTACCATCAGGAGCTTCAACTGGAAGTAGAGAAGCATTAGAACTTAGAGATAATGATGAAAGATACTGTGGAAAAGGTGTATTAAAAGCAGTTAATAATGTAAATACTCTTATAAAAGATGCAGTTTTAGGATTTGACGTATCACAAATAAAAGAAATAGATACTAAAATGATAGAGTTAGATGGAACACCAAATAAAAGTAAATTAGGAGCAAATGCAACTTTAGGGGTAAGCCTTGCGTGTGTAAAGGCAGCAGCTCTTGAAGCAGGCAAAGAAGTGTATGAATATCTAAATCCAAGAGAAAAGAAAATACCAAGATTAATGTTTAATATTGTAAATGGTGGAATGCATGCTAAAAATAATATAGATATTCAAGAATTTATGATTGTACCAAAAAGAGAATCATTTAAAGAAGATCTTAGATGTGCAAGTGAAGTATTTCACGCTCTAAAAAAGCTTTTAGATAACGAAGGTCTTGCAACGTCAGTAGG
>SFTR01000157.1 GCA_004560915.1 bacterium
TTAAAGTGAAATTAAAAGGATTGTCGCCTGTTAATTACAGGTTACAATCCTCTAATTAGAAACTATTTATAAACTGTCCAACTTTTAGGGTTCAGTTCAGTATAACTCTTTTATTTTGTCATAAAATGTAGTATAATATAGCACATTAAGAGGGGAAGAATATGTTTAGTAATATTTCAATAACTAGAGAGTGTAGGAAGAATCTTATTAATTTAAAAGGAAGACGTTATAACGAAGTTACTGATTTAAGTGAGGATGAGTTAGCTAGATATTTAAAAATAGATAATGATTTATTTAAATTCTATACTAATTGGTATGTATTTGATGATGGACTTTATTATTTTAAAAGTGACTTTGTATTTAATGAAATATTCTTAAGTGAACTTGCTCGTGAGTTCAATGTTAAATGTGTTAAATTTATGCTTGCGACTGATGGACATCATATAGGTGTACTTAGTAAAAACTTTAGAAAGAAAACATCTACATATTTAGATTATTTAGAATTTACTAGAAGATATTTTGCTTACATTCCAGAAGATTTAGATACATTTAAAAATCAATCATATGGTGTATTTGGAGAAGATATTGGTAAAAGACTCACTGATCAAGTATTTAGTTTAGTTGCTTTTGATTTCTTTAGTGGTCAGAATGATAGAACACATATAAATGTTGCTTTTGAAACTAATGGTAGTGAAGTTGCTAAACTAGCTCCTTTATGTGATAATGGCGTTTCTTTTAGTACAAGTGATTTTAATTCATATATATCTTGTTTTGGTAATTTATATTTTCCATTTGATAAATATATAGATCCTAGACAATTAGAATTATTAAAGTTAGTTAGAAATAATATTTCCTTTTATAATAGTTTAGCTAAAGCATTAGATATAGATATTCAAGAAATATTAAATAGAACGATTGAAAAGTATAAATTTAAAATGTCTACTCAAGAGAAAATTAAAATAAATGATTATTTTGGAGCTAAAAAAGATGTAATAGAAAGGACTCTTAAATATTCTTCTAAAATATAAAATAAAAGTAATAGTTTAATCTATTACTTTTTATATAGTTCTTTTTTATAGTTATCAATTATTTCATTCATAAGTGATATATAATCTTCACTAGCTTTTCTTTCTTCATCTGTTAATGTGAATAGGTTAGGAAGTACTATTTTTGTTATACCATTATCTGCAATAAATTTGTTTTGTCTATCTGTTAGTTCTTCACCATCTATATAATATATATATTTTATTTCTTTTGAATTTATCATTTTTTTAGCATCGGCATATGCTTTATCTAATGTTTCGTTTTTAGAATCTAGTGATATAACATTTATATTATATTTAGTTAAATAGTTAAATACATTGCTTGTAGTTAATATAGTATTAAAGTTTCCATTTTTACCTATATTATAGAATAATACATCTAAACTAGAGATTTTTTCATTTAGTTCTTTATAATTATTTTCGATTGCTTCTTTTACATATGGGTTATCATTATAATCTATAAGACTTGATTTAATATTACTACAAAGCATTAAGTAGTTTGATGGGTCTAACCATATACTTTCTAATTCAGAATTTGTATCCATTCCTTTAGTAGCATCTATTAATTTTAAATCTTTATTTATATTTAACATGTCTCTTGCTAGATAAGCTTCATTTGCAATACCTGAATATATAAATATTTCACTATTGGCATATATTTCTTTTTTCTTTTGTGTTACTTCATATTTATTATCTGCTCCATTTGGATAAACACTTTGTACTTTGGCATAATCACTATATAACTGGTTAGCTGCATATTCTATAGGATACATAGTAGTGTAAAGTAACTTATCACTAAAATCATCTCCAAAACTACATCCTGTCATAAATGTAAGACAAGCTAATATTCCTAAAATTGTTTTTTTCATAAATCTTCTCCTTTAGTTACAGGGTCATATCCAAATTTTCCAAAGGGATGACACCTTAATATTCTTTTTATTCCTTTATTAATACCTTTTAATCCATATAATTCTAAACATTCTTTCATATATTCACTACAAGTAGGAGCAAATCTACACATTGAGTGACAATGAAGAGGTGTTATTTGATATATATTAATTAGTTTGATTAAAAAATTCTTCATAATAGTATTATATAATATTATTCATTAAAAATAAATATTAAAACTATAAAATGTATGTTATACTATACACATAGAGTAGAGGTTACTTATGAGTTATAGATGTAAAACATGTAATAAAGAATTAGAAGATTATATTCTTGTTT
>SFTR01000158.1 GCA_004560915.1 bacterium
ATAGTTTATTATTTATTATTTATTATATTTTATCAAACATTTTTTATTTTATACTATCTATATAAGTTAAAAATAAACCAATTTTTCTTCTGTTTAGTCTAATCATATTATTAATAGACTTATAATTATGCTTTGAAAATAAGTTTGAACTTTTACTAACTTATTTTCAAATTATGATTGTATTACAAAATATATAACATCCTATCTTACCATCATTTTATATTTATCTACTTTATAACTTATTAGTATAAACTATAAAATATCTTTATCTCTAATAGTTTAAAATAAGCTGGTCTTTTTCTGTATTTTTAATTATTTCGCATTATACTATCACTATTCACAACATCAAAACATTCATATTTAATATGATATTTAAAATTATTACTCCATTTACAAAATAGTCTGTTGACTGTAAATATTGTCCATAGTATTTTTTTATTATTTATATTCATTCTGTAAAGTTCTTGATAATTTTTTCTTTAATTGATATGCAATTTTGTTCACAACCAAAGAAGGCGGGTAGCGGACGAGCAAATGTATATGTTCTTTTTGTATTGAACATTTTATTATTGTTAAATTCATTACAAATTTGTCTTATTAACTCCCTTGCACATTCAGCGATTCTACTACTTAATACCCTATATCTATATTTTGTTGTTCACACAATACGAAGATTTTCATATATTATCGCTTTCCTCAATTTTCTGAAATATCTATACTAAGAGTATTATTATTAATAAACCATGATATATATCCATTATTATCTATTGTATATTTACCATATGGCGTATTTAAAAAATAATTGTGTATTATCATTAAATTTAGTATTATATCTGTAAAAATCACTATCTTTAATAGAATCAGTTGAAATATATACTTCACTTCTATTACCTTTATCATCTTCAATAATTACTTTATTATTATAATTTTCTCTTAAACCATATACTGGAATAACATGTGATTTACTTGATTCAATAGTAGTCATATATATATCATTTATATATAATTTTATAGATGTTGAATATCTTGTATAAAAAATAATAATAGCCGTTAATGGAGATGAATTATAAGGATCAACGATAACTTTTGGTGAATTAATTGTTATTTTTTTATCAAAAGCATATTTTTTTAACTCCTCATCAACTTTTTCTTGTTCTTTTTCATAACTAATATTGATTGTACGCTCAGTCTTACCTTTAAATAATTCATTATGTTTTGTAAGATATTTATATGTAATTAAACATATTATAACCAATAAAAATACTATTAAAAATTTACTTTTATTTTTCATATACAACCCTCATTTACAATATAATTATACTTAAATCATAAATAAAAGTCTATTATATATTTAAAAAGATGTTTCATAAATATGAAACATCTATCATCTAGCATTTCTAATAATTACGATTCCAGAACCACCAGCATAACCACCAAAACCACCACCACCACCACCACCAGTGTTTGCAGTTCCATTAGAACCATTTCTACTACCGCCATCACTCCCACGACCACCACCGCCACTTCCGCCTCCGCCACCAGAACCTTGCCAGCCTTCATATGATGCATATCCGCCTCCACCTCCACCTCCACCAGCATAAATAGTTCCTGTACTTTCTCCAAATTCTCTTGTAGTAGAGCCTTGTCCGCCTCCACCTGAACCTGAATACGATGAGCAACCGCCACATTGTGTTGCACCACAACCACCACCGCCTCCGTTACTTCCGCCTCCGCCACCGCCGCCGCCACCATAAGTACAAGCTCCATATCCGACACCACCGCCTCCGGAACCTCCAGAGCCTCCATTGCTACGTCCTCCGGAACCTCCTGCTGCACTATATGAGAAAGCAGAAGTCGAGCCCCCACTGCCGCCAGAACTTGAACCGCCACCACCAATTATAATCGCGTAACTTGTATTATTCACAATATTTACTGCTTTTTTTGTTAATGTTCTTCCGCCTCCACCACCACCTGCATCTCCACCACCACCACCACCAACTAAGAATACATCTATGTTCGTAGAAATATTTGGTGTAAATGTACCACTTGTTAAAAACTTAACTCTCCAATTATCATTACCATCATCTATAATTTTACAATTACCTGTATAAGTAAAATTATATGGTTCAGTACCACCACTCGTATTTGCACAACCATATGAATATATTAAAGATGTAGGCTCCCAAATTGCTTTTAGAGTTGTATCACTACTTCCCATTGTAAAATTATTTCCACTTATTAGTCCA
>SFTR01000159.1 GCA_004560915.1 bacterium
ATTGTTTCTTTTCTATCATCAAGTATAGTATCTATTCCTAGTTGTTCTAACTTCTTATAAAGATTACTTGCATACTTATAAGTTTCTTTATCGTTAACATTTATTATAACTATTCCTACTTTATAAGGAGCCACTTCCATAGGCCAAATGATTCCTTTTTCATCATTATGTTTTTCAACTATAGCAGATATGCATCTATCAAGACCAATTCCATATGAACCCATATGTACATAATTAAGTTCATTAGTTTCATCTAAGTATCTTAAATTATATACTTCACTATAACTTGTTTCTAGTTTAAATATATGTCCTACTTCTATACCATTTATAATATCACATTCACTTTTACATCTAGGACATAGAGAACTTTTATTAAATAATTTTATATCAGCATATTTGTTTACTTTAAAGTCTATTCCTGGTGTTACATTTTTATAGTGATAATTCTCTTTATTGCTTCCACAAATTGCATTGTACATGCTTTTAACTTCGTTATCAGCAATAACTTGCATAGTTGTTTTTAAAGGACCTATGTATCCTACTTTAGTACCTATTCTATCTAGTTCATATTCACTTGGTATTTCTATATTATTAGTTTTTAATACTTTTTTAAGTTTATATACATTTAGTTCTGCATCAGCTCTTAGAAGTATCATTTTATATTCATCATCTACTTTTAGAATTAATGATTTTATTATATTTTTAGGATCTACTTGTAAGAATTCACTTAAACTTTTTATAGATTTTTTATTTGGTGTATATATAAGTTTACTGCTTTTTAAAGTATGATCTTCTTTCTTATATTGATCGTAAGATGATGCATCTTCTATATTAGTACTATAACTGCATTTTGTACATCTTACTACTTCGTTATCACCATAATCACAAATAACTTGGAATTCTTCGCTAGAAGTTCCTTTCATAGAATCAGGGTCTGCTCTTACAATCATAGTATCTATATTTAATCTTCTAAAGATATTGTTGAATGTTTGATACATTTTGTCATAACTAATATCAAGTCCACTTTCATCAGCATCAAAACTATAAGCATCTGCCATATAGAATTCTTTTTTTCTAATAAGTCCATACTCTGGATGAATTTCATCTCTAAATTTATTACTTAATTGAAATAGTGTGAAGTGTAAATCTTTATAACTTCTTATTTTATTTCTTACTAGTAGAGCAAATAATTCTTCATGAGTTGGACATAACATATATTCTTTGCTATTTCTTCCTTTTACTTTGAATATTTCGTCTCCAAATAATTCTTCTCTATTTGTCATATCAAAGATACTTCTATCTACTAGTGATGGCATAAGTACTTCATCAGCATTATTTTTAGACATTTCTTCTCTTATGATCTTTTTAATATTTTCAAGTACTTTTAAACCTATTGGTAAATATGAATAAATACCATTATCATTCTTATAAACCATACCACTTTTAATAAGTAGTTTTGCTGATATACAATCTTCATCATTAGGAAATTCTTTACGAGTTATAAAAAAGTTATTAGACATTCTCATATTACTCACCTACTATGTAAGAGATTATTTCTCTTGTATTTATATCATTAGTATCATATCTTACACATACTAATAAGTTATTCATTTCTTCATTAGTTATTGGATTAGTTAGAGTTTGTTTTTTGTTTTTATCTCCTGCTAAATAACCACCATGAATTAATTCATTTATACTTACACATACACAATCACTATCGCAAGTAGTTTGATTAGAATATTCTCTTGATACATTTGAAGGTACACTTATTAGGTTATCTCCAGCCCATTCTTTAGCGGCTACATTTACTTGTTTAACTCTACTTTCATAAGTTTGTTTTAAAGTATTTTGTCTCATTGAACTGATATTTGGTACTATAACTATCGCAAGTAATGCCATAATTGCTAAGACTGCTAAGAGTTCAACCATTGTAAAACCTTTTTTTATCATATACACATTCTCCTACTATAAAAAAGTATAACAAATTTTAAAAATAATAACAATAATTTTATTGAAATAATATCGTTTCTCATATATAATATATATTAGAATAGAAAGAGGTATGTGATGAAGGAATTTGACTTTGAAAAAATGCCTATAGTTGAGATTGTTAATGAAATCATCATGGATTCTGTTAAAAAGAATGTCAGTGATATTCACTTTGATCCTTCTAAAGAAAATGTTAAAATTAGAATTCGTATTGATGGTATTTTGTCAAGATCGGAAGAGCAC
>SFTR01000160.1 GCA_004560915.1 bacterium
TACCAATATACAACCAGGATGGACTGCAACAAAGACTATTAAAGTAGTTAATACTGGTACATTAAATGCTATATATAATTTAAAATGGAAAGAACTTACTAATGAAATTATAAATGATGAGTTAGTCTATACTATTAGTTGTGAAAGTAATAATAGTTTTTGTAAATATGTTAATCAATATGAAACAGCTGTTCTTAGTAGTGCAGGAATTATAAAAGATAATATTATGATTTATCCTGGGGAAGAACAAACTTTTACTATTAATTTTACTTTTAAAGAATTAAATGTTTCTCAAGATTATAATCAAAATAAGAAGTTTAGTGGTGTTCTTAATATTGGTGAAACATCAAGTTCAGATGACTTATATAATGTACATATTAGATTATTAGATTCTTCATCTAATCCATTATCTAATTATAAAGTAGAACTTAATTTTAAAAATACGGGTAGTACTGATGAAAATGGATATGTAGTATTAAAAAATGTATTTTTAGGAAACTATGATTTGGTAATAAAAGATAATAATGATAATACTGTAGATACAAGAGACATTTCTATAAGTGAAAATAAAGAATCAAGTATTAATGGTAATAATATAATAGCTAGTGTTATGGGTAATAGTGTTTCTTTAAATGTTGATTTAACTAGTGATAATAAGATTAATACTATTTCTAATAAAATGCTTACACCTAGTGAATGTTTTGAATTTAGTGAAGGAACTATTACTAATTATTATAATAAAAATGAAAATTGTTCAAATGATGTAGTAATACCTGAAAAGATTAATGGGGTCGATGTTACTACTATTGGTACATATGCTTTTATGGATAAGGGTTTAAATAGTATTGTTTTTCCTGATACTTTGGAATCTATTGATCGTTTTGCTTTCCTTGCTAATAATCTAACTAAAATAAAATTAGGTTCGAATTTAAAAAAAGTAAATAGTGCTGCATTTATGAGTAATCAACTAAAAGATGTGAATATTTCTAATGGAGTTGAACAATTAGCTGCTTTGGCTTTTTATGATAATTTAGTTGAAAAAGTTGATGTTCCAAATAGTATTACATATATAGGGTCTCAAGTTTTTAATCAAAATTTGTTTTCTGATAAAGATGCTTTTATATATAAAAGAAATAATGATGGAACTGAAGATAAAACGACAATAATGAGCTATAGTGGTGAAAATACTAATGTTGTAATTCCTGATGGAGTTACAACTATATATATTGCTGCTTTTGCAGGGCAACCGATGATAACGCGAAATGGATATGCACCTCTTTCTAATAGAAAAATTGAAAGTGTTCTTTTTCCTGATACTATTACTGAAATTGGGATGTCTTCTTTTTCTTATAATAATTTAAAGAATGTTGTTATTCCAGATAATGCAATTAAAGTTGGTTCTAGTTCTTTTAGTAATAATATTTTAGAAGAAATTAAATTACCAGATAGTTTAGAAAAAATTGAAGATAGTGCTTTTTCTTATAATTCGCTTAAAAAGATAAGTATTCCAAATAATGTTACCGAGATAGCTAGAAATGCATTTCAGCATAATGAATTAAATGATATTAATTTTTCTGAAAATCTTACTACTATAGGAGTAGGTGCTTTCTTAGATAATAATTTAACAACATTATCTTTGCCAAATTCTATAACTTCTATAGGCGGAGGTGCATTTAATAATAATAAACTTCCAGATGAACAAGCATATATTTATGCAAGAAATGTAGATGGAAGTGAAAATAAAACAACTGTTATAAGTTATGGGGGATTAAATAAGAATATAGTTATTCCTAGTAATATTACTAAAATCGGTACATCTAGTTTTATGGAATGTAAAATAGAAAGTGTAAGTATTCCTGATAGTGTAACAGTAATTGAAAGTAGTGCTTTTTTAAATAATAAGTTATATGATGTGACTTTACCAAAAAATCTTACTTCAATAGGTGCTAATGCTTTTTGTCGTAATAATTTAAACAGCATTGTTATCCCTGAAACTGTAACAACCATAGGGAGAATGGCTTTTTATAAAAATAAATTAAGCAAGATTAATATTCCTTCTAAACTTACTAAGATAGATGAATTAGTATTTTCTCTAAATCAACTAACAAATATTGATATACCTAAAACAGTTACCTCTATTGGTTCTTCTGCTTTTAATGGTAACTTACTAAATGATGACCAAGCTATTATTTATGCAAGAAATAAAGATGGAAGTGAAAATAAAACAAC
>SFTR01000023.1 GCA_004560915.1 bacterium
TGCATTTCTACCCGGCGATAGAAAACTGTGTTTATTTATTATATTCTAAAATATGCACCGGCATATTTCAAGACCTAATCGCGCTTTCTCATTTTTTCAGTTGACCCCGCCCGAAGGGCAGATGTTAGTATCGTTATGACAGATAACTCTCAGTTTTCAGATGACCGGAGGTGTGACATGAAAAACAGTAATACTCTCGTCTTTCTGAACGGAAAGATCTATACAGTAAATGACATGAACGAATGGGCCGAGGCGATCGTTGTAAAGGACGGCAGAATAATATACGTAGGCGGCAGCGAAGATGCCCGCGGTTTTATCGATGACGGCACGGAAGTGATCGATCTTGAAGGCAGAATGATGCTTCCCGGATTTGTAGACAATCACTGCCATGTATTCTTAGGCTCCGTTTACAACACCGGAATACAGATTGATTTTGAATGGGATGTGGAAACTACTAAAAAGGAAATCCGAAGATTCGTTGAGGAGCATCCCGAACGCGACTCATTCTTCGGTATGGGATATTCAGAGTGGCTGTTTCCTGAAGGACAGCCTGACAAAGAGCTTCTTGATGAGCTATGTCCTGACAAGCCGATTATCCTGCTTTCAAGCGGCGGTCATGAGGGCTGGTGCAATACGAAGGCGCTTGAAGCGGCAAATCTTGCCGGTGCAGACGTGCAGGGCGCAGACGCCGATTTAAGAAACGCAAAAGAGGAATATATCAGAGCACAGGGCGACTTAAAGCTAATCTGCGACAAGCTTGATTCCTTTAACAAGCAAAAGGAAATACTTATTCACTAAATTTAAATTCAAAATATAAAGATGCATTCAATAACAAAGATTACGATGAAGATGACTTTAGATATGTAGAAAATAAAGTAGCCTATATAAATTCTAAATATAAAGGTAAGTATAGTAATCTTGGTTTTGAACCATATTTTAAAGAACTAAAAGATGAAACAACTATTAAAGTAAATGGTAAAGATGAAAGTATAATTAAATATGAAACTCAAAAGTTTATAAACTTAACTGATGCTAAAGTATCTGATGAATATAAAGATGATTATCAAGTATTACAATTAATTAATAGAGAATATAGAGAACAATATGTTAAAATAATAAGCGTTTTAGAAGCTGATAATAAGCATAAAGATAAAAATATCAACTTTAAGTATTATAAAAATCTCAATGCTTTAATTGAAGAAGTAAAAACAGGTTCACCTGCAATGATATCTATTAGATGTTCATTAGGCGGACATTCAGTATTAGGTAATAAAGTTTACAAAGAAAATGGAAAAGAAAACTATATAGTTGGAATATATGATTCTAATGTACCAGGAGAAGAAGGAAAAGCATATTTTGAAAGACAAACATCTTATGAAAAGAATTCAAAAAAACCTTATTATTCATTTAGTTATACAGGAGGAAGTTTAAGTTTCAGTACTTTTGCTTATACTGGGGAATAGATAAAAGACATCAAATGATGTCTTTTTATTTGGTATTTGATATAATGATATAAGAAATATTATAAAGGAGTAATAAATGAAAGTAGCAATAAGTTATGGTACAAGTCTAGATGATAGTGATTATTTAAGTTTTAATATTAAAAATATAGAGTTATATAAATTTTTGAATGATTTAGGAATTAAAATTAAAAAAGAAAATGATAGTGAAATAGAATATGAAGTTGGAAAACATATATTTCATGATGTATTTTGGGAAGGAACAATATTAAAAGTTGATGATTTAATTTTAATAATTTCATTCAAACAAGGTATTAAAAGAATAGCAAAAGGCCATCATAGTATCAAGAAAATAATTTAGTTTAATAATACTTTTATAGTACTACCTTCTTTAGTTCTTGAGTTAACACTAGGACTAGTATCAATAACTTTGTCACCATCTCCTACAAATTCAATACTAAATCCATTAAGAAGCTTTCTAGCATCTTTTTTAGTTTTACCAATCACATCAGGTATCATTACATACTTAATATCATCCCATCTATATACTTTAGGAAGTCCACTTACATCTTCCTTTAAATCATAAATTGATATTATATCTTTAAGTACATTACGAGCAATAGGAGCACTCACAACACCACCATATTGAGTAACTCCTTTAGGATGATCAAGTGCAATATATATAACAAACTCCGGATCATTAGCAGGCATAAATCCAATAAACGAAAGAATATAGTTACCACTCATATATCTTCCATCACTACCAACTTTTTGAGCAGTACCAGTTTTACCACCAACTCTATAGTTTTCAATATATGCGTTCCTTCCACTACCATTAGCAACAACACTCTCAAGAGCATACTTAACAACATCACTAGTTTCTTTACTAATAACATTCCTTCTTTTAATAGTTGGACTAATACTTCTATCACCAACTTCACTAACTACATATGGAACATACAAAGAGCCACCATTAACTATAGAACTAACAGCGGTAACTTGTTGAATAGGTGTAACACTAATACCTTGGCCAAACGCACTAGTAGCAAGTTCTACAGGCCCAATCTTATCCATTTTAAAAAGTATACCAGTTCCTTCACCATTTAAATCAATACCGGTTTTTTTACCAAAACCAAGCTCAGTAATATATTTAAATAATAATTCTTTACCAAGCTTTTGCCCTAAAGATACAAATCCTGGGTTACATGAATTTTCTACTACTTGCACATATGTTTGATCACCATGACCTTTTCTTTTCCAACAGTGTAGGGTAGCATTAGCAACTTTAACTTTTCCAGTGTCATAAAAATGATCTTCAAATATATTAACTTTTCCTTCATTAATAGCTGCAGCAAGAGTAACTATTTTGAACGTACTTACCATTTAGTGATAATCCAAATAAAAAAGGAATATATTTATTATATTCCTTAAATGGTATTCCATTCTTTTTCTTTAAATCCTATTAAAACTGAATCATCTAATTCTAGTAATGGTCTTTTTACAAGCATACCATCACTACTCAGAACTTGTAATTTTTCTTCATAGGACATAGTTTGAATCTTATCTTTTAGTTTTAATTCTTTGTATTTTAATCCACTAGTATTAAAAAATTTATTAATATCTTTACCGGATTTTTGGATTAATCTATCTAACTCATAAACATTTAGTTTATCAATAACTATATTTCTAATTTTATAATTAAAGTTTTTAGATTCTAAGTATTTTTTAGCTTTTTGACAAGTACTACATTTTGGATATTCAAATAATAACATATATTATAGTCCTTTCTAAGATAGTATTATTAATCCTCAATTAATTCAAAATATTCTTTTCCAACACCGCAGATAGGGCATACAAAATTATCAGGTAACTCATCGCCCTCATAAATATATCCGCAAAAAGAACATTTCCATTTTTTTGTTTTACCTTCCTTATTAGATTGAGGTATACTTTTTTCTTCATAAGTTGGTGCATTTTTAGGTGAACTTCCTTTTAAGTATTCATGATAATATTTATATGTCATAGCATTTTCATTACTATAATCGTCTGCTTCAACAACTTCACCTAAAAATATTGTATGAGTTGAAGTTTCCATCATATCAATTACTTTACAAACCATATATCCACAAGTATCTTCTAAAACTGGTATTTCTGAAATAACTTTAAAATTGATACCATCAAATTTATCAGTATCATTACTAGATTTAAAACCAAATGTTCCTATGATTTTAGGGTCTGTTGTTTCCTTTAATATTGAAACTCCAAATTTTTTAGTCTCTTTTATTATTTTGTTAGTGTAATTATCATGATTAATGCTAACTGCTATTACAGAAGGGTTTGAAGTAACTTGCATAATGCTATTGGCAACACAACCAATATTTCTATCTTTATCTTTACTTGTTACTACATAAACACCATAAGATAGATTTCTTAATACTTTCTTATCCATAGTTAACTCCTTGCTGCTCCATCAACTGATAAAACAACTCCTGTTATATAGCTAGCCATATCGCTTGCTAAAAATAGAAATGCATTAGCTATATCTTCTGGTGTACCAATTCTACCTAAAGGTATTCCTTGGATAATTGGTTCAATAACACTATCAGGTACATTTTTCATCATATCAGTTAGTGTAACACCAGGAGCAACTGCATTAACTCTTATATTGTCTTTTCCTAATTCTCTGGCTAATGATTTTGTAAGACCATTGACTGCAAATTTACTTGCTGGATAACCACAACCAGATGGCTGTCCATAAATACTTACCATTGAAGAAGTATTTAAGATTACTCCACCACCATTTTTCTTCATATAATCTACAACTGCACGAGAACAATTGAATACAGCATTTACATTTAAATCTATTATTTTTTTAAAATCTTCTTCTTTGTAATCATAAATCTTATCCATTGCACTCATTCCAGCATTGTTAACTAGAATATCAATTTTGCCATACTTTTCTATAATATGACTAAATGATTTTTTAACTGAAGTCAAATCACATAAATTTGGACAATCTCCATCTACTTCATAATTATCATTTATATTTTTAAGTGTCTTAATTGCATTATCAACACTTTCTTTTTTGGAACCAAGTAGAAATACTTTAGCTCCATTTTTTAAAAATTTTTCTACTGTAGCAAAACCAATACCACGAGTACCACCTGTTACTACAGCAACTTTTCCTTCTAACATATTATTCCTCCCATATAATTTTTATCTATTCAACTACTTTTGACCATAAAGAATGTTTGTTACAATAAGAGTATATTGTTGCTCCTTTTACATATTTAAATGTTGCAATTGGTTCATCACCTGGATCAAAATAAACTATTTGTTCATTATTATCATATACATAACTAATCCATTCTATATAATGTTCTTCTTCCATCACGTGATTAACTTTTACATTAATATTTTCACCATATATTTGATATTCTGGTACATGCTTTTCAAATGAAGCATCTACGCTATTAGGTTCTATATCCTCTAGTGTTTCGCCACAACATGTAATTTTACAGTTATCGCAATTACAATCTTCTAATACTTTTATAAGCAAACCACATTTATTACATCTTTTTAACACATTATTCCTCCTTATAAAATATTATACAATAATTTAATTAAATAAAAAAGTTAAATTAAAATGTTTTTACATAGACATCATATGTAAATATATTAGTATTATCAAGTGATCTCTTAGATTCAACTGTGTTACAAGTTTGATTTTTTATATAAAGAATATAATCAGTAGTAGGACCGTTAATATGTCTTGCACCCTTAATTTTTAATTTTTCTTCTCCTAATAAATCTAAATATATATCAAGTTTAATATTATATCTATCTCCATCTATTTTAGAGATAATTATTTCATCAACAAATTTTCTAATAAATTCGCTTAATGAACCACAATTAAGTTCTTTTTCAATTAATTCTGCCATTACATTAAGATTATTATTACTATCATTTAATTGTTTGACTTGTTTAATTATAATAGTTTTCTTTTCATTCAAACTTTTAATTTCCTGCTCATACTTATCAAATTGAACCTTAACAGACTCTTTACTTATATCTCCGTTAAAAACTAATTCAAGAGTCATTGATTTCTTTTCTTCAATAATTTTTATTTTAGTATTAAGCAATTTTAATTCTTTATCATAGTAATCATTTTTATCTATATTTTCATATAACTTTAGCATATTTTTAATAATGTTTGTCTTTTGTGGGACGATACTAATCATTATGGATGACATAATATTATATAAATCTACTTCTGCAATAATTGGAGATTTACATGCTGCTAATCTATGTTGTAGATACATACCACAACTCCATATCGGTCTACTTTTATTTTTATTACCATGTGATCTTTGAAAACTAGTATTATGTTCTTTACAATATATTTTAGAACTAAAAGCATATTTTAAGCCACCGGACCAATAATTATTATTTTCATATCCTTTAGTACGCGATTTTAATATTCTGTTTGCTTGATTCCAAAGTTCCTCAGATATAATTGCTGGAATACTTCCGTCTTTACATTTATATAATATTTGTTCATCTAAATTATTTTTTTTTCGTCTTTTAGTTCTATAATCAAGTATCTCATAAGTTCTTGCGCGGTAATATCCTTTGTATTTAGGATTTTCTATCATACGTTTTAAAGAATCTTTATCATATAATTTTCCTTTTTTATTTAGATAGCCTAACTCTGATAGTTTCTTTGATAATTTTAGAAAACCATATTTCCCAGTTGCATATAGTTCAAATAATGTTTTTATAAATTTTGCTTCATTTTCTACAATAACTAATTTACAATTATCTTTTCTATATCCAGTAATATTTGAGCTACCTAACACATGACCATTTTCAATTGCCTGTCTATGTCCAAATTTTACTCTTGAAGATAATTTTCTTGACTCATCTTGAGCTAAATTAAACATTATATTTAATATAAGCTCAGAATTATAATCAAATGTATTCAAATTTTGATTTTCAAAAAACACACCAACTCCAGAATCTTTTAACTCTCTTATATAATGAATACTATCTTCTAAATCACGAGCAAATCTGGATACTTCTTTTGTAATTATCAAATCAAATTTTTTATGTTTTGCATCTTGTATCATTTTTTTAAAACTTGGTCTAACATCAACTCTAACACCTGTTTTACCTTCTTCAATATAGCCACCAGAAAATATCCATTTTGGTTTTGATTTAATATAGTTTTCATAATATTCTAATTGATTATCTAGCGAATTTAATTGGACATCAGAATCTGTTGAAACTCTACAATAATAACATACTCTAAGAGGAAGATTATAAATTTTTTCTCCAAGCATTATTGCTTTTAATATTTCATCATAATTCATAATAGATTCCTCTCATAATTAATAAGTGTTTTGCAATACTTTGAGATTTTTTAATAGTTTATCATTTACTTTTGAAAATGTATTTTCATCAATTAAATTTTTTCTATATAAATTATTATTAATTATTATTTGTATTTGAACTTCAAAAATTTTATTATTTATCAATCATCATCACCAATAAATAATATTTATAAATAAAAAAATAATTACTAAAAAGTAGAGTGACGTTCTTGAAAGTAGAACCTGGTTCAAAGTTAGACCATATTGCAAGATTTCTATTTATTACTTCAGTACTATATTCTTTATAATTAGCTGGTTCAAAAGAAGGATAACTACTCATTGCAAGAATTTCACCAGTTTTAGGATTCATAACAAGTCCTATAGCTCCTTCAGCTTCATACTTAGTGTAAGCATTTGAAAGCTCATTTTCTAGTGATAACTGAATATCTAAATCAATAGTAAGCTTTATATCATTACCATTTTCTGGTTCACTATATATTTCAGGCATAGAAAGTCTTTTACCTTTGCCATCACTAAAATACTTAATACTACCATTCTTACCAGTTAATTCTTTATCATACTTAAGTTCAAGCCCGCTAAGACCTTGATTATCAATACCAGTGTATCCAATTACGTGAGATAAAACATTCTTATATTTATAATCTCTTTTAGATTCTTTTAATAAATAAACTCCATCATAATTATAACTATTTATTTTATCAGCTATTTCAAAATCTAAATTTCTACCTTCAGGATGGACTCTTTCAATTGATGTTTTCTTACTTACATGTTTCATCATCTCTTCATAACTAACGCCAAGTATTTCAGATAACGTTCTAGCAACCTCTTCTTTATTAAGTATTTGACTAGGTACTAAGTATAGTCCAACAGTAGTAACATTATCTACAATAACTTTACCATTTCTATCAAGTATTTTACCTCTATCAGCCTGTACTGTTAAATTACGACTCCATAGTTCACTTGCAAGAGTATTTAATTTTCTATATTCAATAACTTGTATATAAAAAATTTTAACTATAATAAAAAAGAACACTATAAGTGAAATAACAAATACAATTCTTATTCTTTTATTTTGTATACTTTGAAACACAATATCACCATTAAATTATATTCAAAGATTGAAAAAACATAATAATTATTATATACTTATCTTAAGAAAGTAGGGAAATTATGAAAAAGAGTTATACAGGACTTATAATACTTATTATATTAATTATTTTAGCTGGAGGTTTTATATCTATACATAATAATATAGTAAGATCTAGTGAAGAAGTTGATGCTAAATATTCAGACATTGATGTTCAACTAAAAAGAAGAGCTGACTTAATACCTAATCTTATTAGTACTGTCAAAGGATATATGGCTCACGAAGAAAAAATAATAGAAAGTATTACTGAAGCAAGAACAAACTTATTAAATGCTAAAACTATTAGTGAAAAAGCAAAAGCTGATAATGAATTAACTAAGGCATTAAGTTCATTTAATGTAATCGTAGAAAACTATCCAGACTTAAAAGCTAATACTAATTTTATATCATTACAAGATGAACTAGCAGGTACTGAGAATAGAATTGCTAATGCACGTAAATCATATAATGATGCAGTTAAAAGTTATAATCAATTAGTTAGTGTATTTCCAAGTAAAATCGTAGCTAATATGTTTAATTTTGAAAAGAAACAATACTTTGAAGCAAGTGAAACTGATACAGGTGTTCCAAATGTTGAGTTCTAGGATTAAAAAATTTTTAATCCTTCTTTTATTAGTATTTAGTTTTATAAGAGTTGATGCTATAGTAAAGCCTACTAATAATTATTATATAAATGACTATGCTGGTATCTTAAGAGAAGAAATGCAAAAATATATTTTAAAAAGAAGTATAGCATTAGATAGAGCTAGTCAAATACAAGTAGTAGTTGTTACTATTAGTAGTACAGAAGGCATGAGTATAGAAGAATATGCAAATACTTTATATAATAATTTTAAGATAGGAAAAGACAATAAAGGTGCTTTAATACTCTTATGTCCACAAGAAAGAGTAATTAGAATAGAAATAGGTGATGGACTAGGTGGAATACTACCTGATGGTAAAGTAGGAAGAATACTTGATGATTATGTAATACCTACATTAAAAAAAGATGACTGGAATCAAGGAATAAAAAATGCATATGATGCAATATATCAAACAATAGTCGAAGAATACAATTTAAATTTAGACTATACTATTCCAACTAGACAATATCCCGTAGAAAATATATCTATAACAGAAAAATCAGGCTATTATATTTATGGCTTTATATTTGGAGTATTCATAGGAGTAATAATAAATATTATAGTATTTAAAAATAATAAGAAGTTACAAACAACTATTTTAGCTTTATATTTAATTTTTGTTGGTATTATGTATATAATTGTTAATGTATATAGAATATCTTTCTTAGTATACTTTTTCTCATTATCAAATGTATTTGGATATTTAATAACTCTAAATGGTTCTACTGGTGGAACTTATTATAGAGGACATGGAAGATATATGAGTACAGGAAGAAGTTCTAGTTCTTATCATATAGGAGGACATGGAGGTCACTCAAGTGGAGGAGGAGCAACAAGAAAATTTTAGTAGTAGAAATACTACTTTTATTTTAAATTAAACCAATAGTATGTGTAATTTATCTAATTAAAATGTTATATTTATTATGAAAGAGGTAACTATGAATCAAGAAAAAATAGGCAAGTTTATTGCTAAAAATAGAAAAGACAAAGGTCTAACACAAGAAGCATTAGCAGAAAAACTAGGAATAAGTACAAATGCAGTAAGTAAATGGGAAAGAGGACTTTCTTTTCCAGATGTATCTTTATTTAAAAAGTTATGTAGTGAACTTGATATAAGTATAGAAGAGTTAATAAATGGTGAAAAAAGCAAAAGTACTGAATCAAAAGATAAAGCAATTATTGCATCTTTAGAAGAAAAAACAAAAATAGAAAAGAAATCAAAAAAGAAAATAATCATACTTAGTATCTTTATACTTCTAATAATAGCATTCTCAGTTATTTATAGTAGTACTTTAAAAATAAATTTAATAAATGAATCTAGCGAACTATACGATATCGCAATAGATTATTTAAGAAATAAAGAATTTAAGAGTAATCCTGATTCTTCAAAAGAAGATTTTAATGTATTTTATAGTTATCATAGTTTTGGTATAGAAAAGAAAGGTAATTATAAATATTTATATTTGTGGCTTTATAGTGGAAGTTACTATCTTGAAGAAGATGATGCGTTAGTTATATCAACAGGAAGTTCATTACCGGTAAAAATAACTATAAAAGATAATAAAGTAGTAAACACAGAATATTCAAAAGATGGTAATGAATATACAAAATCAATATATAAATTATTCCCAAGAACTATTGCAAAACAAATATTAAATTTTGACAATGAAAAAAATATAAATAAACTTTATAATGAAATGAGTACAAAGAAAAATAAATATTATAATTATCTAAATTTAGATATGGGAAAACTTACAATAGATGATATAAGTTACGATAATCACATATTCAGTATCACAAAAAATAAAGAATGTATAACAGTAAATTTAGCAGTATATAAAGATAATAAATATAGATTAAGTACTGCATATAAAGCATGCAAACCTGATCAAATATGCAATTCTGATTTAAGATACACAAAGTTTAAAGAAGGAACATACAACTATAACATAATGGAAATAATTAAACATAGTAGTGATGCAAATCTCTTACAATTTAATAATGATAATTTACTAGTATATGAAATATATACAGGAAAAGGACAACGTTTTATAACAGATGAAGATAACAAATACTTAAAAGAATTCTTAAAGAGTATTAACGTAGATTTATCTCTTTGTGCAGAACCAGACTATAAGTAGTAGAAATACTACTTTTTTAATACATAAAAAAAGAAACCGAAGTTTCTATAAGTTAAAATATTCAATCTCACCAGGTCTAGCAGTATCATGAGGTATTTCATTCTTATGATTGTCAGGATCACTTGGAATTAATGCTTCATAATCTATATCTGGTTCATTTGACATAATTTCTAATTTATCTTCTTTAGGTTCCTCTTTAACTTCTTCTTTCTTAACACTTTCATTATGATTTTGACTATCGCTTATACTATTTTGTAAATTATCATCTTCATAGTTAGATAAGTCATTATCAAGATCAACAGCTTTAAGTATTTCACTAAATGAAGTTTCTCCTAGTAAAACTTTTTCAAGACCATCTTGAAGTAGAGTAATAACGTCACTCTTATAAACTAATTTTCTAAGTTCATGCTTAGGCATAGCATTAGTAATAGCATCTCTAATATCTTCATTCATAAGAAGAACTTCATAAAGACCAATACGTCCATTATATCCTCTAAAACATTTATCACAACCATCTTTATTAGCATCAAACATTTGGTTAACTTCTTTATTTAAAACTACTTTAAACACATTCTTTTCATATGGAGTAGTATCTCTTAATTGTTTACAATGAGGACAAAGACGTCTAGCTAACTTTTGAGATATAATTCCTGTAAGAGCAGAACCAAGTAAGTAACGTTCTACATCCATATCAGTAAGTCTTTCTATTGTATTTAATGAGTTATTTGTATGTATTGTTGATAATACTTTGTGTCCAGTGATAGATGCTCTTACGGCTATTCTTGCAGTTTCGTCATCTCTAATCTCACCAATCATAATAATATCAGGGTCTTGTCTTAATATACTTCTTAAAACATTTGCAAAAGTAAGACCAATCTCAGAGTTAGCTTGTACTTGGTTAATACCAGCTATATCCATTTCAACTGGGTCTTCAACTGTAATTATATTAACATCGGGAGTATTCATTTTTTGAAGAATAGAGTAAACAGTAGTAGATTTACCTGAACCAGTAGCACCTG
>SFTR01000024.1 GCA_004560915.1 bacterium
TGAAAGAAATTCAAGTATGATACGACCTATCAAGCCCGTGATAGTCTCCAATACTTGAAAGGGCAGAAGGGACATGTCAATGATAGTAATCTGAGAGTGGGTATCGTCACCTTCCGAATCACCATAATAATGATGATAGACATTGTCGTCTTCAGCTTCCTTATTGTAGATGTCACAATAGTCCCCCAATACATAAGCAAGGAACTGAACTAAACTGTTAGCTATGTTTTCTTGTTTGTCAAGCATCAGTGGACTTGCTAAGCGTATATCATCAGCAAAAGACTGCATCCTTAATTTCAATGTCGAAACATATTCATTCATTTTGTCTTGATTTTCTCAAAAAAAGAGGTAATGTAACTAATTTAATTGATGATGATTCCGGTGAAAAAAGAAGGCTGTTTATTCAGAAATATAAATATAAATTGGGATTTAAAAATGAATTCTATTTAGCAGATTATCAGATTCCGTCAGTTATTAATAAATTTGATGAATACACTACTTTTAAAGTTGATATTGATGGCTTGATTGATTATATTAAACAAACAAGACCTATTGATAAAGAATATGTTGATTTTGTTAATTCATTTAAATTTTTCCCTTCAAAAAAGGTAAGAGAAAATGAAAAATTTAAAAAATCATGGTATAATGCAAGATTTTTACAAACTCCAAAAGCTTATGTTAAATACTTGGAACTGCTTGATTTGTTTAATGCAGTAGATTATAATACTGTTCAAATTAAATTTTTAGAGTCTTTAAAAGAAAATCCTGAAGTAAAATTTGTAAAAGGAAATATTCAGGATAAAATTTCAAGTATTAAAGAAGATTCAATTGATTATACCTATGGTATTGCTGTAAAAGCTGTTGATTTTGTAATTACAAATATGGAATTGTTAAAAGATGACAGAGATTTTGCAGGACTTGCAATTGCTGCTGTTTATTCTTATCCGGAAAAAGAATATCTTGAAAATTCTAAAGAAACCATTGATAAATTTGGCTCTATTTTTTATTCAATAAAAGATGAAAATGTAAAACTTTCTGTACTTGATAAACTTTCAATGTTTTCAGAAAAATCACAATCAGATGAAAGTGTAGCATTTATAAATACTTATCTAAAAGGTGCTTCTGAAGATACATTAGCTTTAACTTCTGTAGAAAAAAAAGCAATTCAAATCCTTGCTAAAATAGGGGATCATAAATCATTTGATATTCTTTATTTTTCATATAAAAATAATGTATGGCCAGAATATAAATCAGAAATAAAAAATTCTCTTGTTGCATTAGCTGAAAAATCAACCGGAACTATATTTTCAATTATCAAGAAAGCAGATTTTGAAGAAATGAAATTAATTTACACTGTTTTTGTGGAAAATTCTTCAATTTCTTCAACTTTAAAATCAGAAATAGCAGAAAATTTACTTTCTAACAGTATGATAATAATAAGAGATTCTTCAAAGATTACAAAAGAGCTTTCTTTATTCCAGCTGAATAACTGCCATGTTCTCTATCAGAATAGTTGGACAAGAAGTTCACCTTTAATGATTTCTTATTTTGATGTCGCTAAATCAGAATATAAAGCAACTAAAGAAGCAGATATTCTAAATGCAGTTAAACCTATCGAAAATAAGTTAGGAATATATAGTTATCCAACTGATAGAAAAATAATTAGTCAAGAAAGATTAACTTTTAGTACTAAGTATGGTGAAGTTGAAAACTTTGTAATAAGACTTGAAATAACATATAGATTTGTAAATGTTGATAAACCAGAAGAGTTTATTGAAATTAAAAGCTATGGAGATGGAATAGATAGTCAAGATAAAGCACCAGGGAAAGCATTAACATACGCAGATAAATACGCATTACTAAAAGCGTACAAAGTTGAAACTGGTGATGAAGAAAATCAAAAACCTCAAACTGTAAAAAAACTATCAAAAGAAGAAGAGGTAAAAAAGAAAACTGAACTTATAGTAAAACTTGATAAATTAGCAAGGGAAACCAATACTGATAAAGAATTAATTTATCAAACTTACAAAGTTGAGAATAATACAAAAATGTCAATTGCACAATTAGAACAGGCAATAAAACATTTAGAAAAAAAGCCAAAAGTAAATATAAAAAATGAAGGAGATATATTTTAAAAATGAAAGAACAAAAATTAGAATTACAAGTAACAAATTTAACATTAGGAGAGTTAACAACAAATGCACTAAAAATTAAAGAAGAAATTAAAAATAAGTTAGAAGATTATAAAGCAGAAAATTATGATATTAATTCAATCGATAAAGCAAAAGAAGATAAAGCCATGCTTAATAGAACTGCCAAAAAGTTAAATGATGAAAGAATTATACTAGAAAAAGAATTTATGAAACCATTTGATGAATTTAAGACAGTTATAAAAGATATTACTGAAATGATAAAAGATTCATCAAGTAAAATTGATGAAATAGTTAAAGAGGTTGAGAATAAAGATAAAGAAGAGAAGAAGAGAGCAATTCTAGTAATCTTTGAAAGTGAAGTAAAAGAATTAAAAGGTGTTCTTAAATTTGAAAAAGTATTCGATGAAAGATATTTGAATAAGACATTCAAAATTGAAGATGTAGAAAAAGATTTAATAAGCAAATTAGACCAAATAAGAAACGATTTGATTACGATAAGTGAATTACATAGTAAATACGAAATCGAACTTAAAAATGATTATTTAAATAATTTTGATTTAGGCATGGTAATTAGGAAAAATAGTGAATTAATTTCAAAAGAAGAAGCTTTAAAAAATCAAGAAGAAGAAACTAAAAAAGTAATCGAAGAACAAAAAGAAGAAAAAGTTCAAGAAATAGTTAATAGAGTTATCGAAACAAGAGTTACAAATGAACCAAAGAAGTTACTCACATATAGGCTAGATATAACTGGAGATGAAGACCAGCAAAGAGCATTAAAGAAATTTTTAGATACAACAGGTATGACTTATGAGAAGGTGAAATAATTATGAAACCAGAACAAGAAATATCAAACATTCAGATTCAACTTGATGATGGCTGGAAAGAAAAGCTAAAACAAGAAACAATGAGTTGGAATGATTTATTAGAAGCAATAGATGAAAAAGAATATGACATTCTAGAACTAAAAGAAGAAATATCTAGATTAAAGCAAGACATTGAAGATAACTATAAACCTATATCAATTGCAGAACAAGTTGGTATTAGTGATAGAGATTTTATGTGAAAAGGAGAAAAAATGGAAGAAAATAAAGTTGTATTAAAATTAAAAGAATATATAGATTTAATAGAAAAAGTAAAAGAACTTGAACAAAAGCTGGAATATAAAGACAAAAATTATGTTGGTATGCTTAACTATGTAAAAGATACTGTAAGAAATGGTGAAGATTATCATATAAAAAAATTTGATGGCAATATAGAAGATACAATGACAAATAAGATTAAAAATTACAATTATAAAAATATTGCAGATAGTTTTATGTCAAAAGGAATAACTTTTGATTTAGCAATAGAACTAACAGATGAACTTTTAAAAGAAAGGAACATAAACAATGAATAAAATGATAGAAAAATTTAAAAATGAAAATATAGCATTGCATTGCAATACTCAAGAAGAATATGACGAGTTAATGAGATTACTAGGAAAATATGATTTTAGATGGACTAGCGGCCTAAAAACTACTTTTCCTAATTATTTTGAAGAATATAAAAACAAAACTTATATAGAATTTGACAATTTATCATTTTTGAAAGGCTTAGGATACTGCAATAAAAAATATTACAAAGAGAAAAATTATGAAATTATAGAATGTAAAGACTTCATAAAACAAGTTAATGCTGAAGAAAAAACTAGTTCATTAGAAGATTGTATCATTATTATCAAAGAAGAATTTAATTCAATATTTAAACATTTGTGTGAATTAGATGCTGAGAAAGAACAAATAGAAAATGAACTTGAAAAAATAGAAATAAAGCAAGAGAAAACTTCAAATGGTAATTTACATGATTATATGTATATTGATGGCAAAAAATATGCAATTTCAGTACCACAAAGAGAAATAGTTAAAAAATTAAATAGCATTTTAGATTACATCAAGGATGATGAAGACTAATGATAGGTAGTCCTCAAGAAATATCTCAATACTTGTGGCAACTTGATCCAAACAAAGAATATGAAATTAAAGAACATAAGAATAAAAGGTCTTTAGATGCTAATGGTTACTGCTGGGTTTTATGCAAAAAGATAGCTGATAAACTTCATATTACAAAAGAAGAAGTATATAGGAAAAACATCAAAGAAATGGGCAAATATGAAGTTATTCCAATAAGAAATGAAGCAGTGGAAACATTCATAAACGCATGGACTGGTAAAGGAATAGGTTGGATATGTGAGTCTTTATCGAAATCAAAATTCGATGGATTCACTAATCTAATCGCTTACTATGGAAGTTCAGTGTATGACTCAAAAGAGATGGCTTTATTGTTAGATAGTATTGTACAAGAAGCTCAAGCCTTAGATATAGATACACTTACACCAGATGAAATAGCAAACCTTAAAAATTTGGAGGAAATATATGGAAACTAGAAATTATATATTCGAACCAACTTGTTTAGAAACTAAGATTGATTCTTTCAATCAAATAGATGCGAAACAAAGGCAAGAACAAGTTTTAGAAGTATTAGGCGATGAAACACTAACGGCGAAAGAAATAGCCGTTAGAATGTATGAAAAAGGTTATACAAATAATGATGATAGAAATAATGCATCGCCTAGACTAAATGAACTTTTAAATCAAGACTTAGTTGAAATTTACGGAAAGAAAACTTGTGAGTATTCTGGAAAGACTGTAGCAGTATTTAGAAAGAAAATATTAGATTATAAGCAAAAGTATGAAGAACTATCTAGTGCATATGAGAATCTAAAGAATATTGAAGCATTTACAAGAACGAGAATAAAAGAATTAAAAAAAGAAAATGAAACACTTAAGAAGGAGTTAAAGAAAAGATTATGAACAAAATTTGTTTATTAGGAAGACTAACAAGAAATCCTGAATTAAAAAATTTAAACGAAACTACAGTTACTAATTTTACTATTGCGGTAAATAGAAATTATAAAAATAAAGATGGACAATATGAAGCTGATTTTATAAATTGTATAGCATTCAAAGCAATAGGAGAATTTATCAATAAATATTTCCTAAAAGGTCAAATGATAGGAGTAGCTGGACGACTTCAAACAAGAAGCTATGATGACAAAGATGGAAACAAAAGATTTGTTAGTGAAGTTGTAGTTGAGAGTGCTGAATTTGCTGGAGAAAGCAAAAAAGAAACAACAGATAATAGTACATCTAATACATCTATTGAAAATGAAATACCTGGAAACATTAAGAGTAATTATAGTGATAATGGAATCCATCTATCTGATGAAGACTTACCATTTTAAGGAGAATAACTATGAAGATTTTTTATAAGAAAGATTTTCAGAGGGTTTTGGAAGAAAAAAATAAAATAGAAGAAGAATATCAAGTTTATAAAGAAAAAAGTGAAAAAGCCATAACTGAATTAAATATCAAAAACTCTTCTCAATTAAAAGAAATAACTGATCTAGGAAATCAAATTATAGATAAAAATTCAGCAATAAAAAGATACACTATATTACAAACTGAAATCAGCGAAGAAAATTCTAAACTTAAATCTAAATTAACACATGCTAATACTTCAAAAGGTGGCCTAGTAAAAGAAATTAACAAATTAAGAGGTAAAGTAAATAGTCTTGCAGAAGAAATAAAAGAGAAAGATAAACTTCTTAGTAAAAGGTTCATATTAAGAGAACTTAAACCAGGAAGAACTCCTAATATGAATAAAACCAAAATCAGCAAGCCTATGAGCAATAATGTTAGAAATTTCATGAAAAGAGAATTTGATAATGTCTAGTAGCCCATGGAGAAGCGATTTTGGAATCTTCAAGAGTGGGTCTGTAGTTAAGCATTATGAGAAAAAGGAAGATAGAGAAACTTGGAAAGTATTCGCTCAAGATGAAAGAAAAAGTTATGAGTGTTCAAATTATGGAAGATTTAGAAGAGTTTATAAAACTAAGAAAGTAATATTTGAACCAATTCGAGATTATCAATGGAAAAAAGACAATTATTCTTTAATTGTAAATGTAACGATAAATAGTGTAAGAAAAGGGTTAAATGCAAGGAAAGTAATAGCTGAAACCTTTATAAGACCCTTGAATAAAAATGAATTAGTTATTAATAAAAATAATAAAATAGATGATCTCAGAGCTTCAAATTTATTTATTACAACAAAGCAAGTTCAAGGCAAATTAACCGGTTATTTAACAAAAAGATGCAAAAAAATTGTTTATACAGACAATGCAGGATTTAAACATATATTTAGAAGTTCTAGATATGCTGCAAAAGAGTTAGGGGTAAGTTATCAAACGGTACTTGATATATGCAACAAAAAAGTTAAAAACCCTAGATTTAACTTAAAATTTCAGGAGGAAAAATAATGAAAAAAACAAATTTACAATTATCTTTATTTGAAAGTAATGAGAATAAATTTGCAAATGAAATGTTGAACTTAATAAACGAAGCATCTATTGGAACTGTCTGGGAAAATAGTTTCTATATTGAACAAGTCGAATTATCTAAATGGAATCATTTAAAATCAAGCAAAAAAAGACACTTAACAATTATTTTAAAGAGTTATAAAAACATAGATTACGGTACAATGTTTACTTATTTTAACTATGATAAAACTGATGAAAAAATTCTTTTGAATAATATATGTGAAAATGAATTGTATAAAAAATTAGTAGAAGATGAAGATTTTTCAATTACACTTTTGCCTTGGTTTATTGACATTACTTTTAAAAATTTTGATTTCAAAAATATAGAAAATTAGGAGGAACTTATGAGTGAAAAAATAAATGAAGATGCAAGAACTAGAAGGAAATGATAGTAATGAATAAAGAAGATTATTTTAAATATTATATTCAAGGTTCAGACCATTATTTAATACCAAAAGATGTATTTATTGAATTATTTGAAGAAATGGAAAATTGGAGAGAAGAAGCAAAAGAATTAAAAGAAAAATATCTAAATGCAGTAGCAGATTATGAAACTACTATGTTTGAAAAAGAACAATTAAATAGTTTAGTAAATAATTGTCAAGAAGAAATAAGACAATTAAAGAAACAACTTGAAGAAAATAAAGATAAAATTAATTGGTATGAAAACTTTGAAATTAATAAAACAATAGATAAACTAAGAATAAAACATAATAATCAACAAAAAGAGTTTATAGAATATATGAATAAAACAATAGAAGAACTAGAATGTGATGATGTTGATGATGAAGAAATGAAAGGTTATTTAATTCAAAGAATAGATACTTTTAAAGAAATCTTATCAAAATATAAAAGTATAATAGGAGGTAAAGATGCAATTAAATAGTGTAGTAGATGAAAATACAATTATTTTTGAAACTAATTGTACAATATTTTCGATAATTCCAAAAGCAATAATACATAACAAAGAACTAAAATGGCATAATGCAGAAGAAGATTATCTAACTTTAAAAGAAATAAAAGAACAATTAAATGGACTATTTATAAGAGTAATAAGTGATAGTGGTTTAAATGGTTATATATACGAATTTGGTAATTATCCTAATGAAAAATGTTGGAGATTATATGGAATAACAAAAGGTTACGCTTAGGAGGTAAAGAATGAAAGATTTAAAAATATTTACAAGTAATATTGAAGATAAAGCGAGAGAACAAATAGATTTATTATTAGAACAAGATCCATTTAAAGATTGTAAAATAAGGATTATGCCTGATGTTCATGCTGGAGCAGGTTGTGTAATAGGTTTTACTGGTAATTTAGGTGATAAAGTAATCCCTAATATTGTCGGAGTAGACATTGGATGTGGAATGTTATGTGTAGAATTAGGCAATATTGATTTAAATTTAGAAAAATTAGACAAAATTATAAGACAATATATTCCTAGTGGAATGAATGTCCACGAAAATCAAAGATATAAATTTTTAGAATTAGAGCAACTATATTGTTATGAATTATTAAAAAATAAAGATAATTGGTTAGAAAAATCTATGGGAACATTGGGTGGTGGAAATCACTTTATAGAAATAGATGTTGATGAAGACGATAATAAATATTTAGTAATACATACAGGATCAAGAAATTTAGGAAAACAAGTAGCAGAAATATATCAAGAGAAAGCTATAAAATATTGTTCATACGACGAAGAAATGAAATCAGAAAAACAAAGTATTATAAAAGAATATAAAAAACAACATAAAGAAAAAGAAATTCAAGAAAAGTTAATTGAAATAACTAAAAAATACGAAGGTATAACAAAATTGCCTAAAGATTTATGCTATTTAGAAGGGCAATTAAGAGAAGATTATTTACATGATATGAAGATATGTCAAGAATTTGCAATATTGAATAGAAAAACAATTGCTAATATTATTTTAAAAAATATTATGTATTTTAAAGATGATATAGAGCCATTAGATTGTTGGGAATTTAAAGATGATTATTTTGAAACAATACATAACTATATATCATTTGAAGATAACATAGTTAGAAAAGGTGCTATATCTGCCAAAAAAGGTGAAAAGGTATTAATACCAATGAATATGCGAGATGGTTGTATTATTGGAATTGGGAAAGGCAATGACGACTGGAATTGTTCAGCACCACATGGAGCAGGCAGAATAATGTCAAGAATGCAAGCAAAAGAAACTTTTAATTTAGATGAATATAAAGAAAGTATGAAAAATATTTATACAACATCAGTCAATGAAAATACAATTGATGAAGCCCCATTTGTTTATAAACCTATGAAAGAAATAATTGACAATATCGGAGATACAGTAGATATTATTAAAATAATTAAACCAATATATAATTTTAAAGCCAATGAATAGAAAGGAAAAGCTATGATAAAGAAAGAAATATATCCAAAAACTAAAAGAGTTAGTTGTTCAGGGGACAAGGTATACATTACTGAAAAATTAGATGGGAGCAATTTAGTATTCTTCAAAAAGAACGATGAACTATACATTGCTCAGAGAAAGACAATTATTAATATCAGTGAGTTAGAAGAAGCAAAAGATAAATTATATAAAGGGCTATATCAGTGGCTATTAGACAATAAAGATTATTTACAAGAACAATTAATTAATGATTCAGCAATATGTGGTGAATGGCTTGGAATGGGTAAATTAAAGTATGATGTAGGAGAGTTTGATAAAAAATGGTATATGTTTGCAAAAGCAAATATAGATGATGAATATAACTTATATAATTTAATTTATGATCATGAATTATTTAAATATCCGTTTATAAATCAAGAAATACCAAAATTTATAGGTGTAGTTCCAGAAATTACCGAACTCATATTTTTACCAACAAAAGAAAATTTAGATGTCATTTATGAAACTTATACTGATGGAGTTAAAAGAGATGTTGAGGGATTTGTAGTAAATTATAAGAATATTATTTTTAAATACGTTAGAATGAAAAATGGTAAACTTGAAGAGCACTTTGATAGAGGTGAATAATGAATATATTGAAAGCTAAAAATGAAATTGATAAATTGCAAGATACATTAGAATTGTATTTACAAAAAAAGAAAATCAATTTTATAAAATCACAGCCAGGTAGCCCAATTATGAAAGACATAATAACTGGTAAAAGCGATGGAAAAGCTATATTTGATAAATTCGCACATTATATTATAAAAGATGAAGAGCTTGACAGTGAAATATATTCATTGCAAGAAAGTATTAATGCTTATGAAAACTATATCATTAAAGAAATGAAAAGAATTTCTAAGTATGGGGGAAGTGAACTAGTGAGATACTATAGAGATGTTGAAAAGAAAAAGTGGGATGAAATATCAAAATTAACTCATTATAGTTCTAGACAATGCCATAGACTATATGAAAAAGATTTGTAATGTCACGAAATGTCACATTTTTATGAACCAAAAAATAAAGATGTCACGAAATGTCACAAAATTTTTGGTATAATGGTATTATGGAATTATTATACGTGTGAGGTAATATTAATTCTTAAATTTTAGATCTATGTTATAAAACTAAAAAAGAATCTTCAAAAAAAGATTCTTTTTGTATTGGGAGAATAAAAAGGGAACTAGGAAAGATACAGTATGCTAGTTGGAAGGGTTAAGCGGTATCTTTATTGTATATATCATAGAGTAGATATGAAAGGCTGTGGATATTATTATAAAGGCTTAGTATCTATTCTATGGTGTTTATAATAACACCCTAATCCTTTCAAATTGAAGAATGCTATCTTTATAGGTAGCATATTGAGTAAATATATCTATTATAGCAGTCTTAATTAAGCCTTTAGCCGACTAGGATTAGATTAAGTTACTATTAACTAAACCCCTGATTAAGATAAAACACCGATATAAAAAATGGGACGCTATTTCGGGACAGCCCTTTAGGGAACTATGTGAGTGGTTGTATATTTATTCAATATGGTGCTTATAAAAAGCATTAATAGTTAGTGTGCTTAATGTGAAAGATAAATGGTTATGGATAATAAGTTGCAAATAAAACTATAATTAAATCAGGCAATTAAGTTAAATGAGGCTCGGGTGTACTCAGCATTAACAATGTTCCTTAGCGGACCAATACGTAGTCCGGTCATAAGTGGACGCGTCCGGACATAACCGGACTATTATTGAGGTGTAACTCAGTTGGTTAGAGCACTTCAAATCTAGTCAATATATACACAAATGATGTTGTAATCCTGTACGGAGCAGTTCTAGGACGTATATTGGCTAGTTAATATTTAATGTACTGATAATATAGCAAGAGTGAATTAACACTCATAACATCTCTTTAATACTAGTTAGGAAGATAAGGCTATATTATTAGTACAGTATCTATTATCGCAGTATGGTGTAATGGAAACATAATGGACTCAGTATCCGTAGATTCAAGTTCAATTCTTGATACTGCAACCATAAAGAAAGGAGATACAATATGGTAGAAGTAAAAGTAATTATTCCTAATTTCAAAGATAAAGAAAAAAGACAATTAGGATTACTACAACCTGGATATAAATATTCAATTACAAAAGAAAGAGCAGAATATTTATCCAAACTAGGATATGTAGAAATAATTAAACAAAAGGAAAATAAAGAAAAGTAGGTGCTTAATATGAATTTGGATAAATACATAAGAATTATGTTAACAAAGTTATCCAAAAAGTATAAAGTAACTATAGTAGAAATAATAGTCGGTAAAAATGAAAAGTTAAGTAAAAACTATACAGTCTCATTAGAAAGAATATATAGAGATAAACTATATAAGACAACTGAGAGATTTAATAGTAAAAGACAATTAGTGAGTTGGTTAATGTGTCAAAAATAACAAAAGTAAGAAAGAAGTTAACCGATAAACAAAAAAAATTAATAATAGCCGACTATATAGATTGTGGAAATTATTCAGAGGTAGCAAGAAAGTATAAAGTAAGTGATACAGCTGTTAGAAAGATAATTAAGGCTGATAAAGACAGTGTAAAAAAGTTTGAGCAAAAAAAAGAAGAGAATACCAAAGATGTACTAGAATACATGGATACTCTTAAAGATCGCAAAAATATAATTGTTAATTCTTTTACAAACATAAAAGATGTAGCAAGTGCTTATGGAATAATAATTGATAAAGAACTGAAACTTAAAGAAATAAAGAATCGTGAAGTTAGCAATGAAGAAGGAGTAGTAATAATAGATGACTTACCAAAAACCAACAGTAAGACTGAGTGATTTAATCATCTCTAAATATTATGAAAACTTCAATGATACATTACATACACATCAAATATACACAAGTGGTCGTGCTGGAACTAAGTCTAGTCGTGGTGCTTTAAGAGCAGTTAAAAGAATTATTAGTTCTGAGCCAGGTTCAGTAGTCATTATGAGAAAGTTTCATAATAAGCTAAAGAAAACTGTCTTTAATGAATGCAAAAGAGCTATATCTAGATTAAAATTACCTAAGAAGAAATTTAAGATAACAGTTAGTCCAATGCAGATAACATATAAACCTACTGGAAATACGATATACTTTACTGGTAATGACTCAATAGATGATACTAAAGGTATGATAGATGAAAGTAGACCAATAGTATTAGTTGAGATAGATGAAGTAACAGAGTTTTTTGATAAAGGCGAGGGCGAGGATGAGTTACAAAACATTGAAGCAACATTCATTCGTGGAAATGATGATGAATTTGTAATGGAATATTATTTTAACCCTCCAAAGAATCCGAAAGCACTTGTTATGGAATGGACCAATAAAATGGAACAAAGAGAAGACTGCGTTCACGTACATACTGACTATAGAGATGTTCCTGAAAGTTGGTTAGGTAAAAAACTAATACAAACAGTAGAAATACTTAAAAAACTTGATGAAAAGATGTATAACTGGCTATGGTTAGGATTATGTGTTGGAATAGATGAATTAATATATTACATGTTCAATGAGGAAATTCATGTTAAAGAATGTTCGAAAGAAGATTATGATAACATGAACTTTTTTTATGTTGGAGTTGACTACGGGCAAATGAATGCTACTACATATGAAGCATTTGGTATTGATTATAAATGTAAATGTATCAGAGGAATAGATGAATATTACTATTCTGGAAGAGAAACTGGAAAACAAAAGTCTCCAAGTGAATATGCTCTTGACTTCAAAAAATTCATTGAACGAATAGAAAAAGAAACAGGTCTTAGAGTAAGATTTGTTTTTATAGATCCTTCAGCTAAAGGATTAGCAGAAGAAATAAAAAAGCAATGCCCAGGAATAATGATTAAAGATGCTAAAAACGATGTAGCATTAGGAATACATAGAACTCAAAAAGTATTAGCATTAAATTCTTTATTCATATCACCAAAACAAAAAAATCTAATAAAAGAAATCTATTTGTATGGTTATGATAAGGATTTACTTGATAAAGGAAAAGAAGTACCAGTTAAAGAAGATGATCACTGTATGGATGCTTTAAGATATTTAATAATGGGTATTTGGAAGTTTATTAAGCAAATATTACCAATATTAAAAGATTTAGAAAAGGGTGATGATACTGATTGATAAATTAATTAACAAGATTAAAGGATGGTGGAATAAGATGTTTGATTACAAGAAGATAGTTAGAGATTTTGATTTAGATATTCAAACAAGTGAGCAAATACTTGATGCTATTCAAAAATGGAGCGAAATCTATAACAAAAGAGAACCTTGGATAGATGATAATACTAAATCGTTACACATTGCTAGAACGATGTGTGAAAAGGTTGCTAAAGCTGTAACTGTCGAATTTAAAAGCATATGTTCAGAACCATATTTAGATAAAGTTTTCCAAAACGTTTTAAAAAAGAAAAGAAAGTTTACTGAACAAATGTTAGGTAAATCTTCAATATTCTTAAGACCTTATTTTAATGGAAAAGGTATTAAGGTTAATATTATGCAAGCAGATAAAATTATGCCAGTTTCTTTCGATGATGATGGAAATCTAATTAGTTACATTTTAATAGATCAAATCACTCAAGAAAATGTTATATATACAAGATTAGAGTACAATGAATATAAAGATCAAAAGATAACTATTAAAAATATCTGCTACAAAGGTTATAAAGATGGTGTAATTCTATCAAGTAAAATAAGTCTTACACAGGTTGATAAATGGAAAGAATTAAAAGATATAGAAGTAATAGAAGGTGTTGATAAGTTAATAGGTGGTTTTGCAACGATGCCAACATCAAATGATTTAGATAATGATTCACCTATAGGACAACCAATATATCACAATGCCATTGATTTGTTGAAGGAAGTAGATATTCAATATTCAAGAACATTACACGAATATGAAGGAACTGAACTTGCTATAGATATTGATGAAACGATCATTCCACCAAGTGGTAAAAATAAGGATCAATTCAGACTTCCAAGAGGAAAAGAAAGATACTTTAGAAAATGGAATCTAGATGAAACAAAAGAAAAGAGTCTGGACATCTTTAGTCCTCAAATTAGAGATACATCATTATTTAATGGATTAAACGAACTTTTAATACAGATTGAAAGTGCATGTCATTTGTCACATGGTACACTTGCTAAGCCAGAGGCGATAGAAAAGACAGCTCAAGAAATAAAATCATCTAAACAAGATTATTATGTAACTGTATCAGATATTCAAGCGTCATTACAAAACGCATTTGATGATTTATTATATGGTATATATGTATTATGCAAATTGTATGGAATCCCTGTTAAAAATAACTACAGTACTGAATATGAATGGGATGATTCAATAGTCACTGATAAAGATTCATCAAGAAACCAAGCATTGATTGAAAGAAATAATCATATTACAAGCGATGTTCAATACATTATGGATACAAGAAATATGAAAGAAAAAGAAGCCATTGAGTTCATAAAGAAACAAAAGGAGTATAGAGCATATTCAGAAGATAGTAAAGAAGACACTCCAGATGAAGAAGAATAATGAATAAACAAAAGTATTATGAAATCTTAAAACCACTTGTTGATATCTATGACTCAATAGAAATCGAAATGATAAAAGATATGCTTGATAGAATCGACAAATACGATGGAATAAAAGGAACACTTAAATGGTATCTTGATAAAACAAATGAATTAAAGTTGTTTGAAAGACATAATGTAAGCGTTATAAACAAAAATAAAAAGGAAATCAAAAAAATACTTGAAGATATAATTAAAGAATCAAGTAAGAATGCAGTAAGTATTGATACCTTAGGAAAATACAATGAGCATAACAGCAAAGATGTTAAAGTAGAAGACATCTATAAAAGTAAATCTGCTACTAACCTAATTAATGAAGCAATTAAAAATACTGAGAGCATTACAAAACTAATAAATACTAAAGCTATAGAATCAGCCAAACAAGAATATGTAAACATATTAATTACGGCTTATTTAGAAACGTCTACAGGCATTTATACATATGAACAATCAATCAAACGTGCGATTGATAAAATGGCTCAGAATGGTATTATAATGGCTAATTATGACAGTGGTAGAAAGATAGGAATTGAAGCAGCAGTAAGAAGAGACGTGATTACTAGAGTTAATCAACTTGTAGGAGACATTGAACTTACAACTGCTAAAGAAATGTTAGAAACTAACTTGGTCTATGTAGATCAACATTTAGGAGCAAGAACTAGAACTAAATATACGAAGAATGATTATGAAGCTCATGATGAGTGGCAAGGTAAAGTTTACATGATAGAAGGTTCTAGCGATAAATATCCTAATTTGTATGAGAAAACTGGTTATAAAGAAATGCTAGGCTTAAAGGGAATAAATTGTTATCACGATTTAAGGCCTTTTTTTGAATGGGAGAAGATACCTGAACCAATAGATATAGAAAAAAGTAGGAAAGAAAGAGAAAAACTTGACAAGCAAAGATATTATGAAAGAAATATTAGAAAATTAAAGAGACAAAAGACTGTTGACAAAAGAATGAACTATCAAGATGAATATAATGCTCATAGTAAACAGTTATCAAAGTTGAGTAAAGAATATAACCTATGGTTAGAAAATAACAATAAAAATAGAAATAAAAATAGAGAGTATGTTTCTAATAGATAATTTAAGATGAGGTGAAACTATGGATGATAATGAAATTGGTGGTGTTTGGAGAACAATAGGCGGTAGAAGAATTTTTATTAAAAATGGTCAAGATTTAAAATCAGCTATGAAAGAAAGTGGTAAGTTTTCAAATGTAAATCCAGTTTATAATTTAGAAATAAAAGCAAATTGTAGTGATAATTTCAAAAATAATATTGATGGTAAAATTCAAGAAAAAGTGATAGAATATACGCAAGAAATTGCAAATGATTATAGTGATATATTGTTGCAAGACAAAATAATTTGGAAAACTTATACAATTGGTGAAAAACAGATAGCAAATTCAGCATACAATTTGAATCCAAAATATTTCCAAAATATTAAAGATGCAAGAAAATTTATTCGTAATAAAATGAAAGAAGGCGAATATGTTATATGTGATGACGAATTAAAATATGTTGTTGCTCATGAAATAGGACATAATATTTCTACAGGGTTATATAATAGATTAAATGAAAACACTTTTAGAACCCCTAAAAAATATGAAAAGTGGAATAATGAATTTATGAAAAGAGTTGAAAAAAGATACAAAGAAGAAATATCAAAAAAATTAGATTATAAAAAAGAAATTAGCAATTATGCTACATATAATAAAAAAAGAGTAGAGATGTTTGCTGAATGTTTTGCGGAATATATATCTAGTTCTAATCCGCGTCCTTTTGCAAAAATATTCGGTGAAGAATTAGAAAAAGAAAGGAAGCTAATAAAATGATAAATGAAAATAGAAAAATGAAGGAATTTTTTAATGATGTAGAAATTAACTTATTAAAGGATTTAAAAATTAATGGTGAAACTAAATTAAAAAATGCTTATAACATCTTAATATCTCATTTTGAAAAGAAATATAAAAAAGATATATCAAATTTAGCAATGTATGATAATACTGATAAAAAATATAGTGAAATTTTAGTTAAATTATCCGAAATACTTCCTGTATATTAAAAAAATATAAATAAATTTATTTTAACCTTATCTTAATAGTTTAGTAGATTATTACAAAAGTGACAAAGTCGATAGAAATATCGGCTTTTTTCGTGTGTCATAGCAACGATAGGACTAGAAATATTTTAATTCACTCATGGACGTGACCATGTAAAAAATACGAAGGAGGAGAAATATGAAACGTGAATTTTTAGAAGGCTTAGAACTTGATAAGGAAACCATTGATACTATAATGGCTGAGTATGGTAAAACTACTCAAGGCCTTAGAGAGGAAAGAGACAATTTAAAATCACAACTAAGTGATGCTAACAATGAAATCAAATCATATAAGGATATGGATATTGATAGTATCAAAAAATCAGCTGATGATTGGAAAACAAAATATGAAGAAATGGAAGCTAATCAAAAAGCTGAAAAAGAAAAGAGTATTAGAGATGAAAGAACTAATGCTTTTTTTAATGATGTTAAATTTGCAAGTGAAAGCGCTAAAGCTGGAGTAATAGCAGAGTTTAACAAGAAAGACTTTAAGTATGATGAAGAATCAAAGAAATTCTTAGGTGCTTCTGAATGGCTTAAAGAACTACAAGAAAAGGATAGTGGAGCATTCTTAAGTGATGTTGCAAATCCAAGATTTACAGCTAATCCAACAGCTCCAAAAAATACAAGTTCTATGGATCAAATATTACAGGCTATGGGACTTGAAGAAGAAAATAAAAAATAGAAAGAAGGAATTATAATGGCAAAAAATAGTATTGAATTATTTAAAGAAAATGCCCCAGAACTTTTAGATAAAGTTTATAAGGCTGTTTGTACTACATCAGATTTTGATATTAACGGTGCTTTAGTTAAAGCTGGTGCTAATGCAAACGAAATCATCGTTCCAAAATTAGATATGGACGGTTTAGGAGACTATGATCGTAATAGCGGTTATTTAGATGGTGATGTAACACTAACTAACGAGACTGTTAAATTTAATTACGAACGTGGAAGAAAATTAAAAACAGATGCAATTGATAATGAAGAAACAGGTGGAGTTATCATGGCTAATTTATCAAGCGAGTTTTTAAGAACTAAAGTTGCTCCTGAAGTTGATGCTGTAAGATATGCTACTTATTCAAGTTTAGATGATATCACAGATGTAGCTCCAGAAGGAATTGAATACAAAACAGGTGAAGAAGTATTAAAAGCTTTACAAGATGTTATGACTAAATTAGATGATGATGAAGTTCCAGAAGAAGGAAGATATTTAAGAATTAATGCTACTTTACTTTCAATGGCTGAATTTGTTTCAAGAACAACTAATAATGATATTCTTAAAAAATTCACTCAAATTAAGAAAGTACCTCAAAGTAGATTCTTAACTAAAATCGAACTAAAGAGTGGTAAAGATGCAGATGGAGAAAGAATTGGTGGTTATACTAAAGTTGCTGATAAGTATGAATTAACTACTGATTCAAGTATAGTAAGTGGGAAAACATATTATACAAAATCTGGTGACAAATATACAAAAGTTGAAACACCAGCTAGTGGTTCATTATCAACATATTATGAATTAAAAGAGAAAGGTAGTAGAGAACTTAACTTTATGGTTATTCATAAACCAGCAATGTTACAATATACTAAGCATGCTAAAATGAAAATTTTTACACCAGATTCAGATGATTCAGGAGACTTCTATAGAATGCTTTATAGAATTTATGGATTAAATGATGCGTATGAAAATAAACGTGCAGGTATTGCAGTGTCTCATAAGTAGGTGATAACATGGGAAGAATTATAGGAAACAAAAAACAAGTCGAAAAGTTATATTCTTTAGCAGAAGTTAAAGAATTATCTAACGAACTAAATGCTAAAATAGTTGAATTAACTGAAGCAAAAGTTAAGTTATCTGAAGAAGTGGATACACTAACTGAAACAAATAACGAACTAAATGCTAAAATAGTTGAATTAACTGAAGCAAATGGTAAAAAAAATAAAAAAAATTCTGATAAAGAGGAATAGGAGGTGTAAGGTATGCTAACTAAGTTAGTTGATTATAATTATTACAATAAAACTTATGAAGGTTCTAGCATACCTGAATCTTCGTTTAATCAAATGACCATAACAGCAAGTGCATATGTTAATAAATATACCTTTAATAGAATTGATAGTTCTATTTTAGATGATAATATTAAAGATTGTACTTGTGAAATAATAGAATTACTTTATTCTCAAAAAATAAAAAAAGATAAAATTGAAAATGATAAGATTGTTGCTAGTGAAACAGTTGGACCTCATTCTAAATCATATGTTAATAATACTAGCATGATTGAGAAGAACATATTAAGTGATATAGAACTAGATAATAAATGCTATAAAATATGTTATAGATATCTAGCATCTACTGGCTTAATGTATAGAGGTAGATAATGTTTCCACACACTGTAACAGTTGTTAACATAAGTGACAATAGCAATGCATTAACATTTAATAATTGCATCGTAAATGATGTCTTTTTTTATAGTAAAAAGATAATATCTCAAGAGGGTAAAGGAGAAAATTACTCAAATGCATATAATTGTATTTTTTCTAATGAATCATTAAAAAAGTATCTTAAATCATCTGAATATTCTATTGAAGAAGATACTTTTACACTTATAAAAAATAAAACAATAATTGTAAAAGGACAAACTAACATAAATGATTTAGATGACTTAGATAAAATTGATGATTGGTTCTATGTTAAAACTATATCTGATAACTCTGATTATGGAGAAGAAGACCTAAGAAATATTGAGGTAACAAACTGAACATAAAAGCTCATTTAGTTTTACCTAGTGTAGAAGAAATGATGAAAGAATGTGGCCTTAACGAAGGTGGTAAAGTTCAATCTTATATTGATTCGTTTATATTTGATCGCTCTAAACCTTATTTACCTGGTTATCATATTTTTCGTGATAGCAAAAGTGCTAATTTACCTGGGAGTGGAGAAGTCATATGGGATACACCAGATGCACAGTTCCTATTTGAAGGTAAATTAATGGTTGGACATGATACACTAAGTCCATTTGCTGCAAAAGGAGAATATAAGATACTAGATCCTAGCGGTCGTGATTTAACATATCATGGCGGTGGTTTAAGAGGAAAAGATTGGATAAGCAGAATGATGAAAGATGAAGAAGAAGAACTTATCAAAGGCTGTGAAAAAATTATTAATTGGAGGTAATTATGGATAAAGCTATTATAGAAATATTACAAGAATATTTAGAAAAGAATTGCGATTATATTAAAAATCTTAAAATAGATTATTTGAGCGAAGATAAGTCATGGTCATTAGAGCAAGGAGCAAATCCTATGCTTTTAAAAAAAGATGTACTGGGTAATAGAAAAATGCAATTATCTTTTACTTTAGCATCTAGAGTAAATGTAAATTCTATTACTGATAGTAATCAAAAACAAATATTAAAAGCCTTTAGTGATATATCAGAATGGATGTATCAAAAAACAAAAGATGGCTTAGATATTAAATTAAATAGTGGAGAATATGCAGAAAGCCTAAGTGCTACACAAAACGCATATTTATTTGCTGTAAATAAAGATAGAACACAAGCAAGGTATGAGATGCCTTGTTTATTTGTTTATAAAAAATTAAAGGAGCGTGAAAATAATGAATGATACTACTTCTTCAAGTTTAAAATTTAGTGGAAGCGGTAAATTTGCAAGAGAGGATTCAATTTTATTTATGAACCTTAATGTTACATCTGCTGATGAAGATGGTATTGTATTTGATACTGAAAATCCAACATGGGTTCCAATCGGTGAAGATAACGATGAAATAACTAGAGAACATAATCATGAAACTGAATCTAAGAAAAATGTTTTAGGTAAAACAACTATCAATGCTACACCAGGAGCAGAAACAACTGAAATTGATCCAGTTGCTATAAGAGGAAATGATACATTATCATATATTCTTTATACAGCACACAAATACAGCCTTGTAGGAGATAAATTTGCAATACCTTGTATGGAGGTTGCTTTATTTGATAAACAATCAACTGTAGGTACTTATGGAGCATTTACAGAGACTGCAGTAGTAGATGAAAAATCATTTGGTGGTGATACTACTGAAATTAATTCACCTATCACACTAAACTGGAAAGGTGATAAAGTTCACGGAACTTATAACCTAGCAGAAAATAAATTTACTAAAACTACAAGTGCATAATCAAAAGGGATGTTGGGTTTTAAATCTATCATCCCTATTTTTTTATATGAGAAAGGAATATTAAAATGGCATTAACAATAAAAAATAAATTTATAAGAGAAGATATATTAGATGAAAAAGGAAATAAAATAGGAGAAATAAAATTTAATCCTGATGATTCAGCAATAATGAAATCATTATCTGATATATTAGAGGATTTATCTAATTCGGTAAAAAAAATAGATGAGTATAAAAATGTTGAAATTCCTAAGCTTGATAAAACATCATCTTTAGAAGAATTTGAAAAAGCTAGCTCTTCAATAGAAAAGTTATCTAGTATGTTTAACATCGAGTATGAAACAATAGATAAATCTATTAAGGCTTTAGAAAACATTTTTGGAGAAGACACTATTAATTGTTTTACCGGCGGAACAAAAGACCTAGAGTCATTAGTACCATTAATTGATTTTATAGCACCTTATGTTCAAAAAAGTAGAACAGAGAAAGTAAATAAGTATATAAAGAAGCCTAATAACGATGTGATGGAATAATGAATGTATTAACAGATAAATTACCAACTAAAATAAAAGTTAACGATAATATTTATAATATCAATTATGATTTTAGGACCGTTATTAATATAATTCTTGCTTTTGAAGATAAAGAATTAACTAATAATGAACAAATTTATATTATGCTTAAAAATTTATATAAGGAAGAAGTGAAACCAGAAGATATGGCAGAAGCCATGAAAAAAGCACTTAAATTTATTGATGGTGGTACTGAACCTGAACTAGAAAATGATATAAAGCCTAAGCAAATATATTCGTTTAAAAAGGATGGTAATTATATATTCAGTGGAATTAATCAAACACATCACATTAATTTATCCGAAAATGAAAATATGCATTGGTGGGTGTTTTTATCATTTTTTATGGATATGTCTACTGATTGTACTTTTGGAGAGTTAGTTTATTATAGAAAAAGAAAAAATGAAAATAAATTAACAAAAGAAGAAAAAGAACAATATAAGAAGATAAAAAAATTAGTAGATTTAGATGAAAAAAATAAAGTATCTTCACAAGCAAGAAAAGAGTTTTTGGATAAATTTAGAGAATTAAATAAAAAGTGAGGTGATTAACTGGCAAGTAAAAATGCAGTAGTTGTTAATACAAAAATGAATTACGATAGGATACGTAAAGATTTTCAAAATATGACTGCTGATACACAAAAATTGATTGATAAATATAATCAAGCATGTGACCAAATAAAAAACCAAGAAATAGCAATTAGTAGAGTCAAAGATCAATTAGATAAGTTGCAAGCATATAAAGCCCAAGGTTTATTAAAAGAAGGCGAAGATGTTAAGATTGATAATCTTAAGAAGAAATTGGAAATATTCAATAATAAATTAGAAGATTCAAAAGAAAAAGCATCAGATTTAAAAAATGAAATAGATGACTCAATGAACGAAAAGAGTGTTGCTAATTTTGGTGGAAAAATAGATGAAGTTGGAAATAAAATAGATAAATTTCGAAAAAGAATATCAAGCTTACTAATAGGAACTTTTGTTTTCAATGTTTTGAGAAGTGGATTAAATTCTTTAAGAAATACTTTCTTTAGTTTGCTAAAAACGAATGATCAATTTGCAAGTTCATTAAATCAAATAAAAGCAAATTTAATGACAGCATTTACTCCAATTTATAATGCTTGTTTACCTGCTATAAACTCATTAATGAATATGATAAGTAAGCTTACTGGAACTATTGCTATATTCGTATCTAGTTTGTTTGGTAAAAGTATTAAAGACACAACAAAAGACGCAAAAAAGTTAACTGGTGCATTAAATAAAACAACTACAAGCGCTAAGAAAGCAAGTGGTGCTTTAGGTTCTTTCGACAATTTAGAAGTGTTACCAGATGCTTCTAGTGCTGGAGGATCAATTGGTGGTGCTGGTTCAAGCGGTATCGATTATAGCGGAGAAATACAATATAGTCAAAAATTACTTAATATTCTAAACAAAATAAAAGAAAAGATAGAACCTATAGTGAAACGTATAAAAGAGTTTCAAAAAGAACATGGAACTCTAGCAACTGCGATATTGGTTGTAGGTGGAGCATTGGCGAGTTTACTTATAATTAAAAAAATAATTGGTTTATTTAAAAGTTTAGGAAAAACAGTTGGAACAACAGGTACAAACTTTACAGGATTTATGAATGGACTCGGTGAATTTCTTAATGGAATTGGGAAAGCTGCGACTGCTATTGCAATTTTAGGTGGATTAGCACTTGTAATTGGCAGCATTACTGATTTAATAAAAGAATTTAATGA
>SFTR01000161.1 GCA_004560915.1 bacterium
AAAATTCTTTTTTTAAAAAAATTTTTTCAGATATTTTATATGATAATAATAATATTATTGTTAGTATTATTGGAATTATTATAAAATAATAGTTATTGAGAAATATTATTATATTGGCTGGTATACTTAATTTGGATATTTTAGTTATTAAAGTTACTATAACTATTATAGCTATCGTTAAGGCAAATAAGCCTATTCTCCCTTTTTCTATACCATACTTAAATAACAAATGAATTTGACATGCATAAAACTCAGTACGAGCATCATCATATTTCTTACCACCATTTTTTTCAAGATAAGTAAATCTTTCATATCTATAAACATACTCTTCATATTCACTTTTAACATTACTATATCTAGTGTTAGCATCTTGCGCCTTAATTGCAATAGCATTAAGTTCACTAATACTAGCACCACTTTCTTTCATACGATTATATTTTTCAACTAATCTATTTACTTCAGTAGCGTATTTATACATATCACCTTTAAGAGCTTTTAATAATTCATTATTCATATCTATCCCCCCATAAATATAGCAATATTATATCACATTTGATACATTTAGTCAATTTATAATTAATTGACTATGAAATTTTTTATTATATAATTTCAAATAGAGAATAGGTGATATATATGTATATAGATAAGATAATAAAAAAAGAAGTAGTAACTCTTATAATATCAGTAGGACTTTTATTAATAGTTTTTATTGGTGTTTCTTTTGCATCATTCTTCAAAATTGATGAAGGAAAAGATAATGTAGTAGAAACAGGAAACTTAGCAATCTCTTTCTGTAGTGATTCAACATGTGACACTACTTATGAAAATATAGGTCAAGTAATTGGTACTACTAAGCAAAACGGAACATCAGTACCAAGTTCTATTTATCCTTATCCGAGCGATGGAACTTATTCAAATGCTACACCTTATATTTTCAAAGTTACAAATACAGGTTCAATGAAAGCAACTATAACAATAAAATTAAAAGAAGATTCAGACTTTCTACCATCAGGTAACTATTCTGAATATAATAGACTTACTGATCTATACGCTAATCATTTAAAAATTGCAATTAGAAAAAAAGTATTAGCAAGTGGTTTAGAATATCAAATGGGTGATGTTAACATGGACGGAATCGTCAATCAAAAAGATGCGGCACTTATTCTAAATTCAGCTGCACAACTTGAAACATTAACAACAGAACAAAAAAAATTAGCAGACATTAATGGAGATAATATAATATCTACAAATGATTCAGGAATTATTATGCAAATGCTAGGTGGAAATGACACAGTGTTGGAAATGACATATATTAATTTATTTAGTGAACTAAATAGTTCAATCATATATGCTGGAGATATTATCGAACCAGGTGAAAGTGCTACATACTTTTTATGGTTATACTTAGATGAGACAACACCTAATCAAGCACAAAAAACATATTTCGTAGGAAGCCTAGATATACAAGGTGAATTTATACCGGACAATATTCCATCTAGTGAAGCATCATGGTCAAACATAGCAAGCAATATAAGAAGTGGAAATACTGGTGCTTATAAAGTAGGAGATACTAAAGAAGTAGACCTAGAAACTCTAGGAAAACATAATGTAAGAATAGCAAATATCTCAACGCCAAGTGAATGTTCAACTAGTGGTTTTTCTCAAACTGCTTGTGGCTTTGTGCTTGAGTTCGAAGATATAATAACAGAATATGCTATGTATTCACAAAATGCAACTGAAGCAGGTTGGCCTTCATAGCAAGCAAGAACTTTCTTGAATGAAAATATATATAATTTATTACCAAGTGATTTAAGATCAGTAATAATTAATACAAAAGTAATTTCTGGAAATGGTGACAAGACAAGTACTACGACAGATAAAATATATTTGCTAACTCCTCAAGAAATATATAGTAATTTTGATGGTAAAGATGATTTGGCTGGTAAATTATCAAGACAACTTGACTATTATAGTTTAAAAGGTGCAACAACAACAAATACAACTTCTGCGATAAAGTCATATATGGGTACTGTTACTTATTATTGGTTACGTTCAATATACCAAGGCTTTTCTAATTGCTTTTATTACATTACAAGTGATGGAAAAGATTATGGAGGAGATATTATTCAAGGTGTAGAATCATTAGGAATAAGTCCAGTATTTAGAAT
>SFTR01000162.1 GCA_004560915.1 bacterium
TGACTCTAAAGATATAGCAACAGTAGGATTCAAAGACTACATAATAGGTGTTACTAAAGGTGAAATAGATAACTATCAAAATAAAAACTATGCCCTAACAGCAATGATTGCAGAAATAAGTTATGCTTTAAATAGACGTAATAACTATGCTAAAGGAACTACCATAGTAATGAGAAGTGGAAACTGTGACCAAGTATTTAGTTCACCGGCTAAAGGATCACACTCATCACCTTCAAGTATAAGCTGTGGTAACTTTAAATGTACAAGTTATTTAATAGGACCAAACGCATCAGGTGGATATTATAAGAAACCAATGTCACAAGCTGAATATAATGCATACTCAGCACTATATGATGAAGCATCAAAATACTTAGTAATAAAAGGAGATAAAATTAAATCAACTGGTTATGTAAGTACAACACAAAATAAATGGAGAGACATGGCAAATAGCGGAGCAAACTTCGTTGAAATAATTAAATCAACATACTCAGATTCAGACTTAATACAATGTTATGATGAAAACTCATCAAATAATAACAATCAAGGTGGAAATAATATAACACTTGAAGAACAATAAAAGGAGAAACTATGGAAGATATAATTAGAGACAATAAACCAACAATAATAATATTAGCAGGAGCATTATTAATAATTATCATAGTGCTTCTCCTTTTTATTCCATTAAGAGAAGAAAAAATAAAATCAAACAAAGAATATTTCCCAAATTACGAAGATATAGTTATAAATGAAAAAGTAATTAAAGATAAAACTAAATATGAAAAAGTAGTTAAACAATTGGAAAGTGATACAACATTTAATAAATTATTAATGGTAGATGATTATAATTCATCAAGCGCTAGTAAAAGAGATTTAGAAAATATGCTTACTAATTATATACTACTTTATACAATAGAAAATACTCTTCCAATGAAAGAATATAACAAAGAAACTGGAGTATTTTGCTTAACTGAGAAAAGATTTTTATCAAGTTTTAATGACTTATATAATACAGATGCTTCTGATTATTTTGAATCAATTAAATATTATTTTGAACATGTATTTAGAAAACAAGATAAGTATTGTATATACTATAATAACATCAATAAAAAATATGGTAAATCTATAAAGTCAAGCATTGAAAAACTATCATATGATGATGGTGTAATAACAGTAAATGCTTATGTATATTCATATAAAGATGGAAATCAAACCGATAAGAAAACAAAAGAAAAAAATTTAGAGTCAGCAATAGAAAATAAAAACTATAGTTTAGCATCTAGTATAGCAGTAGATGAACTTGGTGGAGAAGCTAAAAGAAAAATGATAGAGTTCAAAATAGATAATGATGGAAAATACTTTAAATATCAAATTATAGATATTAAAACTTTAGAATAAATAGTGAAAAATTTTGTTTTATATTGTATAATGTAATTAATTGAGGTGAAATAATGAAACTAAAATTTAGAGCTGACAAAAAAGATATAGTAATATTCTTAATATTTTGTTTAGTATTATTATATTTAGTAGCTATAGCTGTTATAAATCTAAATAGTGTTGCGTTAGATGGAACATTTAGAGGTTTAAACCCAATACCAGCATTCGGAAGTGAATTTATAACTGCAACATTATTATTTTATATTTTATCTCTAGTAGGTATATTTGCTGCATGTTCATCTTATTTCTTTGAAATGGAAGATGGATTTGGTATAACTACTGAGAAGAAATCTAAAAATGATGGTTACTCAAAATTAATGTCAGAAAAAGATATGAAAAAAGATTATGGAATCAAGAAGGTACATTTAAAAGATGATTCATATGAAGCCGGAGGTATTCCAGTAATCAACGATGGAAAAGATGCATGGGTAGATGCAAGTGGACAACCACACGCATTAATTATGGGTGCTTCTGGTTCAGGTAAAACTCAAGCATTCATGTTTCCATTAATTAAAATACTAGGTAGAGCCGGAGAAAGTATGATAGTTACTGACCCTAAAGGTGAACTTTATGAAAACTGCGGTAGTCTACTTAAAGAAAAAGGATATAAAATTATACTAATAAACTTCCGTGATCCTAAAGAAGGAGCAGCATGGAACCCATTTAGTTATCCATATAGAATATATAAAGAAGGTAATTCAGATAAAGCTAACGAACTTTTACA
>SFTR01000025.1 GCA_004560915.1 bacterium
CATTTGCCATTTTTTAAAGTATATCCTTTAGAACATCCAGTTCCTTCTTTGATATTAGTAGTAGTTGTTCTAGTACATTTAGAACCATCTTCATTTGGTGTACAATTTTGTGGACAAGTATAAGGAACTACCCATTTAGCAGTAATAACTGTATCTCTATCAATAGTAGTTTCACTAGTTACTTGTGTTCCATTACTTTGTACCCATCCTTCAAATTTATATCCTTTTTTAACAGGCTCAACCGGAAGAATTATAACACTGTCTTTAGCAAGTACAAGATCATTTATTTTATTTCCGCCATCAGTATTAAATTTAACAGTAACAGTTTTTTCACCAGCCTTAATCCATCTTGGTTTCAAAGTAGTATTTTTATCTAGTGTTGCATTTTCATCTACAACATATCCTTCGTCATTAAGCCATCCAATAAATGTATTTCCAGGCATAACAGGTGTCTCTAGAAGCATAGGAACTTCTCCTTTAACACTTATTACAGTTATAGTAGAATTATTAACAATATAACTTATAGTAATAACTTCTTTATCTTTAGGAATCCATCTAACTTTTATTTCCATATCACTATTCACTTTTGTATAGTTAGTAGCAATCTTATCATTATATACAAATCCACCAAATATATATCCTTCTTTACTAGGCTCATTTGGTAATGTTAGATTTTCACCTTTCTTAATTTTAATCTTTTCGATAGTAGTACCACCATCAGTATTGAAGGTAACAGTATACTTACTATTAATAATTAAAAATGTAATAACTGATGCAGCAATTAATACTAAAACTATACAACCAATTATAATATATTTCTTTTTCATATATCCTCCATATTATATATATATCATAACAAAAAAATAGTGTAGTGTACACTATTTAGTTTTATTATACTTGTAAAATCCTTCACCACTAGACATACCAAGTTTTCCATCATCAATATATTTTTTTAATAATTTTTCCATTCCTTTAAAATTATATGGTGCTAAAAAAGAAGGAATTTTTACATACATAAGAACAATCTCATGTGCAGTTTTAAGGCCAACTGTATCAAGTATTTGAAATGGACCTTTAGGAGCACCAGTACCAAGTGTCCATGCTTTATCAATACTTTCTACGTCTGATATTCCATTAACAAGTAAATCTAATCCAGAAAATAATAGAGGTATTAACATAGAATTTAGTAAATATCCAGATTTTTCTTTTCTAAGTGGAAGAGCTATCATATTAATATTTTCAGCAAAATTAATAACTTCTTTAAAATACTTTTCATCTGTCTTACTATGCATCATTACTTCAGCAGTATTATTTTTCCATATTGAGTTAGCAAAGTGTAATGATAGGAATTTTTCAGGTCTGCCTGTATACTTAGCAAGTTTACTTGGTAACATAGTAGATGAATTAGTAACAACAATAGTCTTCTCATCAAGTATAGGTGCTATTTCTAAATATAAATCCTTCTTAGCTTTAAAGTCTTCAGTCATAGCTTCAATTACTAAGTCAGATCCTTTTAATGCTTTATTGATATCTAACTCTAACTTAATATTTTTATAAGCATCTTCTACCTTTTTAAGACATTTCTTTTCATCAAATTCATTATTTCCTACAATACCACGACACCAATTATTAACACTTTTACCTTCTTTAGTAGCCATTAATTTTATAGCGTCTATATAAGATTTTTTAACACTTTCTAGTTTTGGTTTAGTTCTATCTATACTACCTTTACTTCTAAGCCATATTGTTACATTAAAGCCACAATAAGCTGATTGAAATGCTATTTGAGTTCCTAGAACTCCACCACCCATAATAGTTATATTTTTCATGATTTACCTCCTAATAACTAAATAATTATATCATATTATAAAAACAAAAGTTAAAACTTTACATATGCTAGACTATAACTTTTTAAAATAATCTTTATTTTAAAACTAGATAACATAATAAATATTCATCGATAATATAACTTGTAATAATTTAATAAATATGTTATAAAAAAATTAAAGGAGTTTATATGGGAAAATTTAGTAAAACAATGAAAGAAAAATATAAAGAAAAAAATAAAAAATCTATATCAGTATATCTATTATTAAGACTTCTTGTAATTGTATGTATGTGGATTCAAATAGTGATGAAACAATATAACAATGCTTTACTTTGTGTACTTGCTTTATTCTTATTTACGATTCCAACTATTATATCTGAAAAGTTTAAAATAGGTATACCAAGTCTATTAGAATCTATTATTTATATGTTTATATTCTCATCTGCAATTCTTGGTGAAATAAATAATTTCTATGGAATAATACCTGGATGGGACACTATGCTTCATACTCTTAATGGATTTATATGTGCAGGTATTGGTTTCTCACTAGTAGACTTATTAAATCAAAATAGTGAAAAAATAAGTTTATCTCCATTATATGTAGCACTTGTTGGATTTTGTTTTTCTATGACTATAGGTATACTTTGGGAATTCTATGAGTTTGCTAGTGATAGAGTATTCTTAACAGATATGCAAAAAGATAGAGTAGTTCAAAAATTCGGTTCAGTAGATTTAAATAAAGAAAAAGTTAATAGTACTATTAAAGTGGAAAATATAGATAAAACAACAATACATACTAAAGATGACAAGATTTATGTTATAGAAGGTGGATACTTAGATATAGGTATTATTGATACTATGAAAGACTTATTTGTAAACTTTATAGGAGCAGTAGTTTATAGTACACTTGGCTACTTCTATATTAAGAAAAGAGACTATTCATTTGTTAAAAATTTTATGCCAAATAAAATAAAGAACGAAAATTAATCGTTCTTTTTAAATTCATCTTTTCTTTCATTAAAGAAATCGTAATATATTCTCACATTAGGTAGTTCTGTCCACTTCTTTGTTTTAACTTCATCATCATCTAAATCATATATAAGAGCTTCCATTAAATTAAGTAAAAATGGTGAGTGAGTAGATATAATAAACTGACAATTATAAAATCTAGTAGATTCTTCTATAAACTTTTTAAGTTTTAATTGATTTTCAGCAGATAAACTATTTTCTGGTTCATCAAGTATATAAATACTATCTTCCTTAATCTCTCTTTCCCAAAACATTAAAGCAGATTCTCCATTAGATTGTTCAACTATATTATTATTACCAAGTCTATCTCTTACATATTTAGACATACTTTTTCTTTTAGAATCATATGAATCTCTTAACTTTTCATAATTCTCAAAATTATTTTCACTATTAAATCTCATATCAAAGTATTCACGACTAAGTCTTTCCTTACGTCTATTAACATTAGCATTTATACTTCTAATATCAAGTAAATAATCAAACACATCATCACTAGTAATAGTCTTAATTTCCATAGGTTCCTCAAAACTCATATCATATTTACATTTAGAAACATATAAATCAAAGAAAGAACCTTTATCAAAACTTTCTTTTCTATTTGAATGTAAACACTCTGATATTATATTAAGAAGAGTACTTTTACCACTGCCATTTCCTCCATAAAATATAGTTATATTACTAAAAGTAATTTCTTTGAATCTTTTCATAGAGAATAAACCTACTGGATAATAAGAATTATATATATTTCTTTTATCTTCATCAAATAAGTAATGTTCTTGAATATCATCAAGCAATTCAAATCTTTTTAAATAAACCATAAAGCCCTCCTAATCTTTAATAATAATTCCTAAATACCTCGCAAGCATCGCTGCTTCTATCATATTAACACTAATACCTTTTAAAGAAGCAATATCAATATTAATATCTTCTATACTAGAATTAGATAAATTAAAACCAATATGTTCAAGTCTTAAAATAGTTACTTTATTAAGACTACATTTATCGAACTCAATATTCTTAAAATGACATTCTGTTATATAAGATTCATCAAGAGCGCATTCACTAAATAACAAATTATCAACATTCACAGAATAAAAATTACTATATCTTAAGTTACAATTATTAAACTTTATATTCTTAAGACTAACTTCACTGAAAGATACACCAATTAATTTAGAATTATTAAATGTTACTCTATGTATACCAATATTTTCAAATACTTTATTAGATAAATCACAATTATTAAATATACAATCTACAAGCTCTATATTAGAAAGTTCTATATTACTAAAATCAATCTTATTAAATATACAAGAGTTAAATGTTATATCTTTAAAACTAGTCATATTGTTTTGATTAAACTCTTTGTTATCAATAGAATATTCACTTTCTTCATCTTTATAATATTCAGTAAACATAATTTTTGGTTCAATAATTTTTTTCATATTTTTATTATACAATATAAATTGTCATATATTGTAAAAATCTTTATAATGAGTCTTTATTATGTTAAAATATATGTGTGATAAATATGAATGACATACGTGTTTTTTATGATGAAATAATTAATGAGGCAAGTACTGGTAGAGTAGATTGCTTTTTTATGATGAATTTACTTTTTAGCACATATTTAAAAGAAGAAAATAAAACTATAGAAGCAAAAAAGGATGATGATGGAAGATACTTAATACCAACTCTAGTCATAAAGAATAAAGAAAATTTTAACAAGTTATTAACAGAATATCTAACTTTAGCAAGAACTAAATATGATTTAACTAAATATTATGAAGCACTTGAATTTTCTGATATAAAGAATCATGAACAAGTTATTAACAAATTAATTTTAACCACTCTATGGGCTAATGCTACATATGATGATTTTAGTGACTCTGAAGAATTCTTAAGAAAACAAATATCATTCTTAAAAGACAATACTTTTAGTGAATATAATGAACCTACTATTATTGGATATTCTGAAATGTTAGGTGGATACGTAGAAATAGAAAATATATCTGAACCTATTCTAAATGAAACACCAAATTCTTTAAAAATATCTTTGGTTGAACCTGAAACTAATGAAAAATATACTTTTCCTTTAGTAAGATATGGTATTAAAGATGGTAAATGTTACATATATGCTGTTCAAAAGAATAAAAAGTTTGATATAGACAATAACTTTAAAAAGAAAGTGAACAGAAAACTATTTAAAATAGGAGAAAACTTTGATACAAAAAATGACACATATGAAAATTATAAAGAAGGAAATCTAAAAGATGTTTCTGCCTCATTCGTAGTTGCATCTAATATAGCTTTAGGCCTTTTATCATCAAAAGGCATAAACGATATAGTAGTTCCATCTATATTAATAGAAAGATGGAATGCTAAAGAAAAAAATATTATTGTAAGATCAGGAAGAGAAGAAAATAAAGAAGAATACATAGAAACAAATAAAGATGAGCATAATGGAATACAAAGTAATTTAACAGAAAAACTTCTAAGAACATTCTTAAGAATAGTAAGTCACAATAATACTTTTGAAGTAATAGCTTATCCATTTGATATAGATTCATCTCTTCATATAAGAACCTGTTCTGAACTAGATTGTAATAATAGTCTATTAAATGAAACTTTTCTTATTGGAGAAAAGGTAAATAGTAAGAAAATATGATATAATATATGTACGGAGGAAAATATGCTTGTAAGTAAAGATTGGAAAGATTATGAATGTATTGATGCAGGTAATGGTGAAAAGTTAGAACGCTGGAAAAATGTAATTCTAAGAAGACCAGACCCTTGGGCATTATGGACACACAAAGACACTAAAGAGTGGCATAGTTATCACTCTATATACCATAGAAGTGATAAAGGCGGAGGTTACTGGGAAAATAAAAAGACTTTTCCTGAATATTGGACTGTTGAATATAAAGGATTAAAACTAAAGGTAAGTCCAACTGGATTTAAACACACTGGTTTATTTCCAGAACAAGCAGCCAACTGGGACTTCATTATGTCAAAGATAAGAAGTGCTAATAGACCTATTAAAGTATTAAATTTATTTGCATACACTGGAGGAGCAACAATGGCTGCATCTTATGCAGGAGCAGTAGAAGTAGTACATGTAGACGCATCAAAAGGAATGAATGATTGGGCAAAAGAAAACGCCAAACTTTCAGAACTTGAAAATAATAAGATTAGATATATTTGTGATGACTGTTTAAAATTCGTAGAACGTGAGAAAAAAAGAGGAAACAAATATGATGCTATAATAATGGACCCACCAACATATGGAAGAGGTCCATCAAAAGAATTATGGAGATTTGAAGATAGTTTAAATAAACTAATAGATTCATGCATTGATATACTAAGTGATGATCCACTATTCTTACTTATAAGTTCATATACAAAAGGTATAACACCAGAAATATTAAAAAATATTTTAGAAACAAGTGTTGAAGAAAAATTAAAAAATGGTAAAATAAAAACTGATGAAATAGGACTACAAATATCAACAAGAAATATGATACTTCCTTGTGGAGTCTATGGAAGGTGGGAAAAAAATGAAAACTAAAATGATACTTAAAAGTATATTCGTAACAATACTAGCTCTAATACTAGTAGCACTATCAATAATAGCATTCACTAAAATTGATAAGACAGATGCACTATATGAATTAAATAAAGATAAAGACTATAGAATAGTAGACAATATTGATAGTTGCTCACAAAAATTTATGGATTGTTTCTATAAAAATGATAATGGTGAATATTGTTTTGAATGCAAAAAAAGTAATGAAGTATTATTAGAATGGTCAGACGGATCACAAACTAAAATGATAGATTCTCTAAATGATGGAACAGTTACTATAGAATCACTTATAGAGCATGGACTTAAGGTAGTAACAAATAATGATTAATATTATTTATGAAGATAATCATCTTTTAGTAGTAGAAAAACCTATAAATATACCAACTCAAGAAGATAATACTAAAGATAAAGACCTTCTAACAATTCTAAAAGAATATATAAAAGAAAAATATAATAAACCAGGAAATGTTTACCTAGGACTTGTTCATAGATTAGATAGACCAGTAGGTGGTATTATGGTGTTTGCAAGAACATCTAAAGCAGCCTCACGTCTTTCTGAACAAGTAAGAAACAAAACATTCAAAAAAACATATAACGCAGTAGTTATAGGAAACATTAATAAAGAAGGTAAACTAAAAGATTATCTTTTAAAAGATGAAAAAAAGAATATAGTAAAAGTAGATAAAAATGGAAAAGAAGCAATATTAAACTTCAATAAATTAGATTTTAAAAATAATATGTCTTTAGTAGAAATAAATCTAGAAACAGGAAGAAGTCATCAAATAAGAGTACAAATGTCTCATTATGGATATCCTCTTTTTGGTGATCAAAAATATAATAAAACATCTAAAGCTGGAGAACAAATTGCATTATTTGCTAAAAAAATAGAATTTATTCATCCAACTACTAACGAATTATTAACATTTGAATTAGATTTACCTAATCGTTATCCATTTACTATTTTTAATAAGGAGTAAACGTGAAGAAAAAACTTAATATTGAAGTAGATATAAGTGAGAAAAAATATTTTGTCAGTAAGTATAATGAAAATACATTAGCTCCAGAATTAAAAGACTATCTACTTAATGAAATAATAGGTTATGATATAAATACAAAGATAAATATAATTATAGATGCTAAATTTGATTTAACAGACGAAGAAAAAGAACATTACAAAAACCTAATCATAAAAGAATTTAAAGAAAGTAATGACGAGATTCTATATGAGATAGAACAAAGCAATTTAAAGAAATTAACTTTATCATTAATAGGAATTTTATTCATAGTAGCATCATACTTCTTTAGCCATATAATGGGTGAAGTACTAGAAGAAATACTTATGGTATTTGGTTGGGTCGCTTTATGGGAAGTAGCTTATGCAATATTCTTTACAGACGCATCAAGAAGAAGAAAAATTAAAAGAAATAATCAAATAAAACATGCAAATATTAAATACAAAGACAAGTAATCTTGTCTTATTCTTTTGTAAACTTAAAAAAATTAATTAAAAAAATATATAATAATTGATATAATATATAATAGGTGAGAATATGGAATTTAAAAATGATACAAATTATTTAGATCAACACTTTTTAATTGATAAAAGTATAATCAATTTATTTGTTGATTCAGCTGAATTAAAACCAACTGATAATGTAGTTGAGATTGGACCTGGTAAATGTGAAATAAGTGATATAATTGCTAAACGATCAGGCCATTTAACATGCATTGAGATAGATAGAAATCTAGAACATTTTATAAATGTTTTGAAAGATAAACATGATAACGTAGATGTTATATATGGAAATGCACTTAATGTATATATCCCACCATGTGATAAAATTATTTCAGCTCTTCCATACTCAATAACAGAACCTTTTATAGAAAAATTACTTAGATGTGACTTTGATATGTGTATCCTAATAGTAGGTAAAAAATTTGCTGATGCAGTTGTTAATAAATCGTTAACAAAATTAGCACTACTCACAAACTCTTTCTTTGATGTTACTAAAATAATGGATATAACACCAGATGCATTTGAACCATCACCAAGAGTAATGTCTTCAATGATAAGACTAGTAAAAGTACCAAGAGAAAGCTTAAAATATAGTTTTAAAAGATTTGTTTTTAGAGAAATGTTCTTTCATAGAGATAGAAAACTAAAAAACAATTTAATGGAATCTTTAATAGAATTTGCTAAACTTCATGATAAAAAACTAACTAAAAAAGAAAGTAAAAGTATTATAGAAGAATATGAAATACCAAAAGAAATATTAAATAAACAAATGGAAAATCTAACTAACGAGGAATATGAATTAATTTATAACACATTAAAATAAGGAAATTAACTTTCCTTATTTTCTTTTATAAACTTGAATATCTCATCATAATATTTCTTACTATTAGTGACACTAGATTTCATATGTCTAGCTCCATCTATAATTAATAACTTCTTTTTACCTTTATAAATCTCATAAGCTTCATACGCATTCTTGGTTGGAACCAATTTATCATCACTTCCATGTATAAACATAAATGGTATTTTTCCTTTAGCTAGTACTTTTCTAGGATTATATTTATATATATTAAATTTAAAAAATATCATAGAAAAAATATTAAATGATGATATTATAGGTCCAGGTAAAAACTTTAAATAACTAAGTTGATTATAAAACTGATCATAATTAGATATAAAGCCACAATCTTCAATCGCACATATAACATTATTAGGCAAATCTTCACCAACTGTTCTCATAATAACAGTTCCGCCCATAGATATACCATAAAGTATAATTTTAGTCTTCTTCTTTTTATTTAAATAATCTATCCAAGATAGCATATCTTTTCTTTCATAAAATCCATGAGTTGAATAAATACCATCACTTTTACCATGAGCCCTTTGATCAATAAGCAAAATACTATATCCCTTTTTATAGAAATTATATGCAACATCTAGCATCTCTAAAGCATTATTAGTGTATCCATGCACTATAATAATCCAAGTATTAAGTTTATTTTTAACTTCATAAGCATGTAACTTCTTATTATCAAAAGAATTTATATAAACTTCATTATACTTAGAATTTCTAAACCAATCTTTTGATTCCTTACTAACTAACTTAAATGTACCTTTTCCCTTAAATAACCTCTTCTTAGATATTTTAGTACAATTAGAAAAGTGAAAGAAATAAACACCAAGTAATAAATATAAAACTAAAAGTATAATTAATACAATAATAAATATTCTCATTATTCAATCATTTTCCTTACTTGCTCATAAAGATAAGGTTTAAATTCTTTGATAGGTAAGGGTTCGTTATTTAAAATAGAATTATAACAAGTACTTCCAACTAACTCAATAATCATAAATAGTGTTACATCTGGATTAGTAACTTTCTTGGAATATTTAGACATTTCATCTATAAATATAGTTTTTAAATCTTTATATTCTGCATTTAATATTTCTATTAAGTCTTTATTATAAAGCCCAAGAGAAAGATTCTTATTAATAAGTTTTATTAAATCTTTACTACTTGATAGTTTATCTATTATATAGTCAATGACACTAATAAGTTTATCTGGAAAATTATCTAATTTCTTTTTAGATGTGTATTCAATCGCATCACTAAATAACTTCTTAGATTTTTCAATGATAACTTCCTCATGAATATCCCATTTATCTTTAAAATATAAATAGAATGTACCTTTCGCAACACCAGCATCATTAGCTATATCACTAATAGAAGTATCATTAATACCTTTTTTAATAAATAAGTTATATGCTGAAGCCATAAGGCTTTCTTTTTTTAATTGTTTTTTTTCTTCTATTTTAGATAAAGTATTTTCAATATTAATCATATTTTTCACCTTCGATACATAAATTTTAATATAAAAATGACTAAAAGTCAATAAATTAATCAAAAAGTATTGACTAATAGTCATTTTTGAGGTATATTACTAACTGACCGTTGGTCATAATGGAGGTATAAATGAAAAAATTTGGAGACTTTATATGTAAACATAAGGTAGCTATATTAGTAATATCTATATTGTTATTGATACCATCAGCTATAGGGTACTTTAATGCTAAAACTAATTATGATATTTTAGTATATCTACCAGAAGATATTGAAACTATGAAAGGCCAAAACATATTAAAAGAAGATTTCGATATGGGAGCTTTCGCAACAATATCTATAGACAATAGTAATCAAAGGAAAGTTATTTATGCAGAAAAAGCAATAAGAAAAATTGATGGTGTTAACAAAGTATTAACAATCAACGATCTTACTGGTATATCAGTTCCTTTTGAAATATTACCAGATAGTTTACTAGAACAAGTAAAGAATGGTGATAAAACTCTTATGTTAGTAACATTTAATGAAACAACATCTAACGAGAAAACTTTAAATGCTATAACAGAAATGAGAAAAATATTAAATGGCATGGCTAAAGTAGGTGGAATGAGTGCTATAGTACAAGATACTATGGACTTATCAAATAAAGAAGTTGCAATCTATGTAGTTATCGCAGTAATACTTTGTTTGATAGTATTAACACTTTCATTAGATTCATACATAGTTCCAGTATTATTACTATTAAATATTGGAATAGCTATTATATATAATATGGGTTCAAACATTATATTTGGAGAAATATCATATATAACAAAAGCAATAAGTGCTGTACTTCAATTAGGAGTAACAACTGACTTCTCAATATTCTTGTATCATAAATATCAAAGTAAT
>SFTR01000163.1 GCA_004560915.1 bacterium
TATTATATAGACAAGAAAAACCATCTCGTGGTGAAGTTTATGTTGGTGGAGTAAATGTATCTAAACTAAGAAATGGTAAAGTTTATAAACTTAGACGTAAACTTGGAATAGTTTTTCAAGATTATAAATTATTACCTAAATTAACTGTATATGAAAATGTAGCATTTGCATTAGAGGTATATGGTCTTAAAGAAAGTGAAGTTAGAAAAAGAGCAATTAAAGCTATAGAACAAGTTGGACTTAAAGATAAACTTAGAAGTTATCCAGATGAACTTTCTGGTGGAGAACAACAAAGAGTATCAATAGCAAGAGCTATAGTAAATGAACCTAAAGTATTAATATGTGATGAACCAACTGGTAACTTAGATCCAGAAACATCACTTGAAGTAATGAAAGTAATAGATAATATTAATAAAGATTTAGGAACAACTATTATAATGGCAACTCATGATAAAGAAATAGTAAATAGAATGAAAAAGAGAGTAATTGTTATTGATAAAGGACTAGTAGCTAAAGACAGTCAGAAAGGAAAATATAAGAGTGAAGGCATTTAGAATATTAAAAAGTAATATACAAGAGTCATTTAAAGGTGTATTTCGTAACTTTTCATTATCACTTGCTAGTATCTCTTGTATAACAATAACATTAATATTAGTAGGTTTTAGTATATTATTATCATATAATGTTAATAACTTTACTAAACAAATAGAAAAAGATATGACAATAGTTGTATTCTTAGATAGAAAAACAACTCCTGCTGAATCAGAAGCATTAATGACAAGAATACAAAATACAGAGAATGTTACTGAAGTAAAATTTAATTCTAAAGAATCAGTTAGAAAAGAAATGCAACAAGAGTCAGATGTATTTAATAGTATAATGTCTCAATATACTGAAGAAACTAATCCACTTCAAGATACATTCTTAGTAAAAGTTAATGATTTAACTACTATTGGGGAAACTGCTGATGAAATTAAAAATATGAGTAATGTAGATATAGTTAAATATGGAGAAGGTTCTGTTGAAGAATTAGTTAAAATATTTGCTATAGTTAAAAAGATAACTTATGTAGTAGTAGTTGCTTTAATAATAGTAACTGCATTATTAATTAGTAATACTATTAAAATTACTATTCAATCAAGAAAGAGAGAAATAGAAATAAGAAGATTAGTAGGAGCTAGTAATACATTTATTAGACAACCATTCTTTTTTGAAGGAATTATACTTGGATGTATAGGATCAATATTACCTATAGCTGTATGTTGTTATGGATACTACTATATATATAATAGACTTGGTGGACAACTATTTACAGCAATTATAAAGTTAGTTAAACCATCACAAGTAATATATTTAGTATTAATTATATTATTATCAGTAGGTGTACTTGTAGGGGCATACGGAAGCTATAGAGCAGTAAGGAAATACCTAAAGATATGATGAAGAAAACATTTAAAATATTATTTGTTGTTATATGTTCATTCCTATTAATAAGTAATGTAGATGCTAAATCATTAAAATCATTAAAAGATCAACTAAAAAAAGATGAGGCTAATATGGCTGCATTAATAAAGAAAGAAAAAGAAACACAAAAGAAAATAGAAAAAGCTAATAAAGAAACATCTTCTTTAAATGATGATATAGTAAAATATGAAGAACAAATAGCTGAATCTAGAGATAAAATAGAAGAATTAAATCAAGAGATTGAAATGTTACAAGAACAACAAAATTAATGGAAAGAAATGAGGTATAAAAATGAAAACAATTAGAGTAAATACATTTGAAACAAATTCGAGTAGTACACATAGCATTACAATTTCAAAATATCAAAAACCTAGGGAAGATGACATACCTAGAAATCTAACTAGAGATACTGGAAGACTGTTGAGTGTAGTAGAATATGGAGATTGTGGAGGTGGCGACGAAGAATATGCTTGCGACACACTTCGTACTGAAACAGAAAAATTAAGTTTTATAATTAATATGATTGCTAGTGTTGTTGAGGATACACACGATGATATGTGGGATTATAATAGAAGAAATGAAAAAGGTTATAACGAAGAAGTATTTGAAAAAATGATAAAG
>SFTR01000164.1 GCA_004560915.1 bacterium
CTATCTTTTCATTTTTGTCTACATCTATCGCAGAAAATATAATTCCAAGTAATGTAACAAACCCTACAATACCAAAATATAGCCAACCATATACTCCACCCATTCCAACTAAAGCAATTGGTATAATAGTGCCAAATACAAGTAAAAATACATTGCAGTGATCAATTACTCTCATAACCTTTTTACCAGTTATTCTAGGACTTAAAGCATGATATATACATGATATAGTATATAAAAGTATCATTGTTGTTCCAAATAAAGTAACAGTTGTTACAGCCATCGCACCCACTTTACTAGCTTTTATTATAAGCATTACAAGTCCCCATATACTAAAAGCAGCAGCTATTCCATGAGAAATAGAATTTACTAATTCCTCACTCAAAGTATAACTAGGTATACTAATTCTTTCTTTTTTCTTTTCCATCTTGTCTCCTTACAAATATCTAACTATTTCATTAATATCTTTTCTGTTATCATGAAGCTTACTAGGTCCAAAACCTTCTTTTATGTATCCAATCATCAATAAACATACTGGTACTATATTATTAGGTAAATCAAATTCTTTAGATACTTCCCTACTATTAAACATACGAACCCATACAGAATTAATACCTAGATCAGTTGCTTCAAGTATCATATGAGTTGCAACTATACTAGCATCCATTTCATATGAATCATAACCACTATCTAATTCATTTTTCCAAGAAATATTAGTGTCTGCACAAACCATTAAACAAACTGGTGCATTATAAGTCATTTTACATACATTTCTAAGTTTAGACATTCCTTCTTCACTCTTAATAACATAAATCATTTCAGGTTGCAAATTCTTAGCAGTAGGACTTATTCTACCACATTCAAGTATTTTATTTATATCTTCATCACTAACTTTTCTATCACTAAAACTTCTAGTAGAATATCTACTTTTAGCAAGTTTATAAAAACCCATATTTTTACCTCCTACTTAAACATACTTTCAAATTCATTAATTAAATTAGAATTATAAGTTATTATTTCTTCATCATTGAATTTAAGAACATAATAATATCTAGTATATACATTAGATGAAGAAATATCTATGTCTTTTTCTTCTATAATCTTATCAAATATTTCTTTTATTTTTTTATTTTTAGAATTATTAATTCTATAAGTTTTTAATATATTTTCACTAACTTTACCTTCAAAACCCTTATATTCATCTTGTTTTTTAACAACACTATTATTTTTTAAATCAACTTCATAATATATATCAGTATGAGTTCCCCCATCATTAAGCATGGTTTTAATTGCCATATCAGTTACAAATACATAATCATACTTTGCTGAATTCTTATTCATAACCTTAAAAACAAAGAATACACTTAAACATATAACAATCAAAACTCCTAATATTATTAATAATATCTTTTCACTCTTTTTCATGTTTTACTTTTCCTCATAATCATCTAAGAAACTATGATATTCACCATTCTTCTTAGTTCCTAAAACACAATTTAAATTAATATTATCAAGCGCCTTAAATATATTATAATCTATTGATTTATTTAACTTTCTAAGTTCTTTAATAAGTTCTTTCATTTCTTTTCTTTTAGAATCATTCTTATCACTAAAATCTATTCTTTCAGTAAACTTACAAGCACAATTTAAGAACACTAGTTTATTATAATTCTTCCAAGAAATTATAGCATCTTCTTTAACTAAATATAAAGGTCTAATTAATTCAAGTCCTTCATAATTATCAGAATGTAATTTTGGCATCATAGTTTTAACTTCAGATCCATAAAACATAGATAAAAGTGTTGTCTCAATTACATCATCAAAGTGATGACCAAGTGCTATTTTATTACACCCAAGTTCTTTTGCTTTACTATACAAAAACCCTCTTCTCATACGAGCACATAAGTAACAAGGTTTTTCTTCACTAATAGTATTAACTACATCAAATATATCACTATCAAATATAGTAATAGGTATATTTAAGCGTTTAGCATTTTCATATATTAAGTCTTTATTATTTTCAGCATATCCTGGATTCATAACAACATATTTAGTTTCAAATTTAACTTTACCATGACGTTC